>CAZURX010000221.1:0-1506 GCA_964623015.1 uncultured Candidatus Peribacteria bacterium | reverse complement strand
TTACGGCATCCAAAAGGCCCTTGAGCGTGCGTTGGTGCTTGAGGGGTTCAAGACTTCGGAGGTGCTATTCTGTTTTGATGTGGGATGCAGTGGCAACGGCTCGGACAAGGTCGGCGCGGTGGGCGGAACCACCTTCCATGGGGTGCATGGCCGTGTCATCAGCGCCGCCGCGGGCGCGGCGTTGGCCAACCCCCGCATCAAGGTGGTCGCCTTGGCAGGGGATGGCGCCACGTTCAGTGAGGGGCCGGGTCATCTGATCCACGCGGTGCGCAGCAATTATCCGATGGTTTTTATTTTGCACAACAACGAGAATTTCGCTCTCACCACGGGCCAGGCCTCGGCGCTCACGCGAAGGGGTTTCCCCATGAACGGTTCGCCCGACGGGGTGGTCATGGATCCCATCAACGCCTGTGATTTTGTGCTGGGCCTCAAGCCGAGCTTTGTGGCACGCTCCTACTCGGGCCATGTGAGCCACATGACCGAGGTGCTTCGCGCTGCCCTGAGGCACAACGGATTCGCCTTTGTTGAAATTCTCCAGGCCTGCCCAACCTACAACCACGCGACCTCGTCCAAGTGGTTTCATGAAAGGGTGCGCTATCTAAAATCGGCCCCCAAGACCCTCGATGCCGCCCGCAAGGCGGCTATGGATATGGAAAAGCGCATCAATCTGGGCATTTTGTACCAAGACAAGAAAAGCCCCAATTTCATCGAGCGGCTGCCCAACCGCAAGGGTATCAAGACTGCGCTGGTGGATGAGGTGAAGGCGTATGACATCCAAAAACTGATCGCCCCGTTCCGCTAAGCCTAGCGTTTCAATGGGAGGTGTTTATAATGGTCATGACGTAATAAAAACGTATGGCCGAGGTTTTGGAATTTTCAAAAATGGGCGACAAGGAGGTGGGGGAGGCTTTGAAAAAGGTTCATGTCGGTCTTTCGGTCGCCGAGGCGCGGAAAATCGAGGTTCTTTTGGGGCGGTCGCCCACCCTCACGGAAGTGGTGGTGTGGGGCGTCATGTCTTCGGAGCATGTGTCCTACAAAAGCAGCAGAAAAATTATCAGGCAGCTTCCCGCAATGGCGCCCAACGTGATTCTGGGGCCTGGCGAGGACGCGGGAATCGTTGAAATCGCCCGAGAGGGGAAGATGCGCTGGGGCTTGGCCGTTTCGCACGAAAGCCACAACCATTCCCTGTCGGTCGTTCCATTCGAGAACGCGGTGGCGGGGCTTTCGGGCAATGCGCGCGATGTGCTGTGCATGGGGGCGAAACCTGTGGCGAATTTGGATGCGTTGTGTTTTGGGAACCCGGTCAAAAATCAGGGTCGCCAAGTCGCCAGGGAATCGATTCGTGGGATGGCGCATGGAGGAGCCTCTCTTGGTATTCCGAATGTGGGTGGGAGTCTCCAATTCGACGATTCATACAATGAGGGGGGTCTGCTCAATGTTTTCACCGCGGGGGTGGTGCGTGAGGATCGGATCATCCATTCCTTTGTGCCTTCCAAGGGGGTTGGA
>CAZURX010000220.1:0-1517 GCA_964623015.1 uncultured Candidatus Peribacteria bacterium | reverse complement strand
ATTCGTCACTGATATTTTGATTGTGCTCCTGGACCCAACGGATACCACCATCTTTGCAGACGATTCGGTATTCGCGCGTAGTCGCAAAATCCGGTAGGATTCGCACCTTCTCAAAACTCTCGCGCAATGCGGAAAAATCCTCCGGATGGATGATCTCGTCCCACCGTGGTTTGCCAACCAAAAAATCGGCCTCACTATAACCGGTAATCGGCTCGACAGCCCCATGAAAAAACAAAGGGACCCAATTCATGGTTGCACGGAACGCGATCCCCTGGAAATGCTCGATAAACGACCGGTACCGCTCCTCGCTTTCCCGCAACGCCGCGACCACACCCCGTTCCTCCGTGATGTCCCGCGCCGTCGACAACGCCCCCGTCACACGACCGTCCGCATCCTTCAGAGTCCGGCACCACCACGCCAGCAATCGCTTCTCGCCATCCACGCGGCGCTGCCAACTCTCGATATAGAGAACATCTTCATTGCCATTGAACAAGGGCTGTACAATCCGGTAAGTATCCTGCTCGCCAAGGAAATACTCCCGGGCCTCATGGCCCACAACATCAGCCCCGAAAAAACCCAGGCCCGCTGCGTTGGCCCACGAGTAGACCTTATCGACATCGACCTCCATAATGATCTCAGGCACCGCCGCCAGCAACGCCTCATAGCGCGAGGTCAATGCCCGTAACCGTTGCTCCACAACAACAGCCTCCGCCCGTGACGAACTCGGGCCGGCAGACTCCAAGTCCACCACACGCTTCCGAAGCGATTCGACGTCGGAAGCCAACTCCACCTTGGTCCTCCGTTGATCCTGCATGGTTCCGTACCTCGCTAAACGTACTTCCCGCACCGCCCAAAAACAAACCCTTCCACTTCGGAAACATCAGAAAATCACACCGCACTTCAAACCCTTCACCGAACATTATAACACAAACACCCCAATACTAATAGTGGAAAATCTCCGGCAAAACAACACTGACAACACGCTTACGCAACACCAAAGACGATACCCAAAATAATCGACGTGCCTTTTGCATCGCCTTCGTGCTACACTTCAGCCAGGTCGAGCTTCCCTCGACCCAAGGTGGAGTTGGAAGAGGGAAAGATTCAAGCCGTGCCGAAACGCGGTAGTTACCGCCTTACAAGACGGCTGTGTGTAGTGCGGATTAAGGAACCGGCGGCCACCGCCGCCTTAGCCATCGTCGAGGGCTGCGGATTAGGAACACAGGTGTCATGACCATCGAAGCTCGTGTCCCACTATTCGATTTGGTTACGCGCATCGCGGAGACCGTCGATTTGCCAAGCCCCCTGCTGGCTAACCATCACATACAGGTGGCCTATATCGCATTCAGCCTCGCCAAGGCAATGGAATTGACCGAGGACGAGAGAAACACCCTATTCATGGCCGGCGCCCTACACGACATCGGCGCATTCTCCGTCGAAGAACGAAGCGACGAACTCGATATCGAAATGGAGGAATGCCACCGACACGCTCGCTCCGGATATTACCTCCTAAAAGA
>CAZURX010000219.1:0-1554 GCA_964623015.1 uncultured Candidatus Peribacteria bacterium | reverse complement strand
TGAGGGGGTGGATTTGCAGGATTTTGGCCACCTGCTCCGTGGTGTATATTTTCTCGTCCACTTTTTTGTTTTGTTTTTTCCGCCATGGGCGGATGCGCCTCTGGCGTATTTTTGAATTAGGTTTATTATATTTTGTTTAATTTAACTAAATTTATTTATATTTGATTAAACTAGAACAAACTGAAGCCAATTTATATCAATCCATATCAATCGGTCAATGTTCATTATATTTAATTATGTTTAATTAAATGCACATTTGTGTTGTAGTCGTTTGTTTTTGAGAGGGTCGCAATCGCAGGTTGGAAAACCTGCGTTGTCGCCCCTGGCGAAAGAGCGGGTTTTCTAACCCGCGATTGAGCGGTAGAATGGGAATGCCATTTTAGTTTCCATGAATCTAAACCTTCAGTCTCCCATCGCCATTCTCGGGTTCGGCACCGAGGGCCAAGACGCCCTCCGCTTTCTGCAGGGTCAGAGAGTCACCGACATCACGGTTTGCGACCACAAAACCGATCTCCAATTGCCAAAAGGGGTGAAGTCAAAGCTCGGCCCCGAGGCTTTTTTCGCCTTGGATCGTTTCCGAACCATTATCCGCAGCCCCGGCGTCCGCACGTTCGAGCCTGGCATCCAGCAGGCCTTGGCCGCGGGTTCGGTCGTCACCTCCATGACCAAGCTGACGCTCGATGTGGCGGGCGAACGGGTCACGGCCATCACGGGCACCAACGGCAAGACCACCACCGTGGCGCTTGCGGGCCAAATCCTCGCGGCCCATTACGGCGACAAATTCATCATGGGCGGGAATGGCAAAAAACCAGTGCTCCAAGAGGCCTTGGACCATCCCACTTGGCCGATCCTCATCGAGGCCAGCAGTTTTCAGTTCCACGATGCCAAGCAGTCCCCTTACATCGCCGCGGTCACCAACATCACGCCCGACCACCTAAACTGGCACGCGAATTTAGAGGAATACATCGAGGCCAAGACCAACATCCTCCGCCACCAGAAAAAGTCCGATTGGGCGATCCTGAACGCCAACAACGAGAATTCCGCCAAGCTGTCCTCGGCCACTCCCGCCCAGCATTTTTGGGTCGGTGAACGTCGCGGCGAAAGCTGGGTGGCCTGGGAAAAAAACCATCTGATGCTCGGCTTCGATGGCAGGGTCGAAATCGTGATCCACGCCGACCAGCTGAATTACAAAACCCATCCGGATAATTGGCTTTTCGCCGCGGCCATCGCCCAGCTCCATTTTGTCCCGCTTTCCACCATAGTCGAGCAGATGAAGTTGTTCAGGGGGGTGGAGCAACGCCTCCAGTTTGTCCGCACGGTGCGCGATGTCCACTTCTACAACGATTCCTCAGCCACCACGCCCGAGGCGGCCATGGCGGCCATCAGCCAGTTCGATCCCAAAAAGCTGATCCTCCTCATGGGGGGCAGTTCCAAGAACGCGGATTTCACTGAAATCGCCGATCTGATCGTCCAAAAAGGCGTCAGGGTCTATTTGTATGGTCAGGAGGGCAAGCGCAGTCAGGAGGCCATGCTGAAGGCTGGAGGCACAGGCCT
>CAZURX010000218.1:0-1555 GCA_964623015.1 uncultured Candidatus Peribacteria bacterium | reverse complement strand
CATTTTTGTCATTCGCTGTTCCCTCCTCATCACTCCACCCACCTCACCGCCTCCAGATTCCTTTTTTTGTCATGCGGCTCCTCGGCCGAATATCCGAAAATCAAAGCGATCACCAGTTTCTCCCCCGGTTTCATTGCAAACTGTTTTCGGACTTTTTTTGAGTTATTCATGGGCTCAGCCAACCCGATACAGCAACTCGCCACCCCCAATCCATGCGCGCACAGCATCATGTTCTGCGCGGCCAGCCCGTGGTCAAAATGGTCGCTCGGCTCGTGGGTGCTGATGACAAAAACGATGGCGGGCGCGCTATAAAAAAGTTCATCCTCACCCTCGGCGCGCGGCATGAAACGCTCGCAGTTCTTTTTGCCGTATTTCGCCTCCGCCTCCGGCGTTTTCAGGTATCGGGCAAGCTCCACACCCGCCTCATGACCGAGGGATTTGAGCTCCTCGGGTTTTGTGACGACGACAAACCGCCACGGCTCACGACCCATAGAGGAAGGCGCCCAAATGCCGGCCTCCACGATTTGCTGAAGGTCGGCTTTGGGGATCGGTTTTTGTTGATACTCCCGCACACTGCGGCGGGATTGGATGAGGCCTAAAATATCCATATTGATTTTGAAATTTTAGGTAAAATGGAAGATCGGGCCCAATGGATAACCAATAGATGACCGCAAAAGCCGATAACCAATCGATTGCAAGGTATGAATACCTTAATTTGAATCAAGAAGCGATTTCTTCAATATAATCCATTGGTCATCCATTGGTTGTCCATTGGTCATCCATCGGGTACCTTGGAAAAAGCGGGCAAGAAAACTATTTCTTATGTACCCCCATTCCCTCCAGCGCCCTCAACACTTCCACAGGCACCATCCACACGGTGGTGTTGGATTGGTCGGAAGACATGTCGTTGATCGATTGCAGGGTGCGCAGGTGCAAAGCGCCGGGCGATTCGGAGAGCATTCTGGCGGCTTTGGCCACGTTTTCGGCGGCGAGCACTTCGCCTTCCGAAGCGATCACGGCCGCTTTCTTTTCGCGCTCCGCCTCGGCGGCCTTGGCCATGGTGCGTTTCAGCTCATCGGGCATCATCACGTCTTTCAGCTCCACGCTTTCCACCACAATTCCCCAAGCGTCGCTCACTTTATCCACGATCGTTTCAATGCGGTTGGCGATCTCTTCACGGTTTTTTAAGAGTTCATCCAAGGTCACCTCGCCCACAATGTTCCTCATGGTCGTCTGCGCCAGCTGGCTGACCGCGAAATAATAATTTTCGACTTCAATGACGGATTTGGCGGCATCACTGATCTTGTAATAAATCACCGCGTTGATTTTGATCGAGATGTTGTCCTTGGTGATTGCCTCCTGATCCGGCACATCCACCACCTTGGTGCGGATGTCGACCTTGGCCATGCGCTGAAAAACGGGGATCACGAGCCTCCACCCGGGCTCTTTGATGCCGGTGAATTTGCCGAGGGTGAACATAACCCCGCGCTCATATTGGTTGATCTGGCGGATGGAGATGAAGATGACAACGAGGACTGGCACCCATAAGGTGGTG
>CAZURX010000217.1:0-1600 GCA_964623015.1 uncultured Candidatus Peribacteria bacterium | reverse complement strand
GTAATTCAGCTCCTTCATCAGCTTGGTGGGGGCGTTTCGGATGTGCAGAGGCACTGGCAGGTTCCCGAATTGCTGCACATCGGCCTTGGCCTTGCCGTAGGCCATGTAGGCGGCAATTGATTTCTTGGTCTTCGATAGGTAAATGACCAATTCGGTCAGGTGCACGTTGCATTCGGGCATGCCGATCTTCTGGCAGGCCTCGAACACGCTTTCGGCAAGCACCACGGCAAAGGGATCCGCCAGCCCCACATCCTCGGCCGCGAAACGGAGGCACCGCCGCGCGATGTAGGTGGGGTCCTCGCCCGCCTCGAGCATACGCACGAGCCAGTACACGGCGGCATGGCCGTCGCCCCCGCGCATGGATTTATGCAGGGCGGAGATGATGTTGTAATGCTCCTCGCCCGCGCGGTCGTACATCAGGTGCGCCTTTTGGATGGCCTGCTTCACCAACTCGGGCGTGACCTCTTTTCCCTGCTTGGCGCACAACTCCAAAATGTTCAGTGCGGAGCGCGCGTCGCCATTGGCGAGGTTGGCGATCAGACCGACGACCGAATCCTCGATTTTCACTTTCATGGCGCCCAGCCCGTTCACTTTGTCCGTGAGCGCATGTTTGAGGATGCTCTGAAGGTGTTCCTCGGTCAGCCGATGAAGGACAAAGACCCGCATCCGCGAAATAAGAGCGGAATTCACCTCGAAACTCGGGTTTTCCGTTGTGGCGCCGATGAGGGTGATGGTTCCGCTCTCCACATGGGGCAGGAGTCCGTCCTGCTGGCTTTTGTTCCAGCGGTGGATCTCATCGATGAACAGGATGGTTTTGGTGCCGAGGCGCTGGTTCTGCTGGGCGCGTTCGATGATGGCCCTAAGCTCCTTCACCCCGCTTTCCACGGCGCTCAGCTTGATGAAATCGGAATGCGTCTGGTTGGCGATTATGGAAGCCAGCGTGGTCTTTCCGCTTCCGGGCGGGCCCCACAAAATCATGCTGAACACGCTGTCGGTCGCGATGGCGGACCTGAGCAGGGAATTTTCGCCCACCAGTTCCTCTTGGCCGAAAAAATCCTCCAAGGTTTTGGGGCGCATGCGGTCGGCCAGTGGTGAGATTGGGATTTGGTCCATTGGTGAAGGGTATTATAGCATTTTTGTATTTGGGTCCACTCAAGCCGCGGGGCTGGGGGCTTTTTGACCGGCCAAAAAGCCCCCGGAAAAAGCCGCCTGGGGGTTTATGATTCACTTCCCAGCGCCTTCCTTTTCCCAACAACGCAGTTCAGCATAAACCCCCGGGTCCCCCCGATGCCGAGAAACCGAGGGTTATTGGTTAAAATTTTACTAACAGCACGCAGGATTTGGAAAAGCCACCGCCCGACCGCATGTCGCTCGCGAACGACGGTGCGCCCTTGGATGCACAACGGCGAATCGAGGCAGAGAGGGGTCTGGGGAAAATGACTTTGTACAGCGTCGGGTCTCGGCATTTTGTCGCTTATGGTTTCATTTTCCCCAGCGGGTTTTCCCGGGCATCTTTTGCCCGCTTCATCCTTCGCAGTGGCCCTGCTACGGAGAACGGACCAAAAGGTGCCCGCCCGCCCGGCGAGGGCAAAAAGAAAAA
>CAZURX010000216.1:0-1606 GCA_964623015.1 uncultured Candidatus Peribacteria bacterium | reverse complement strand
GGCCTCGGGCAAGCCGGTCATGCCCACCATGTCGGCGCCGTCCTTGGCCATGCGGTCGATCTCGGCCTTCGTTTCCAGGCGCGGGCCCTGCACGCAGCCGTAGGTGCCGTAGTCGAGGAACTCCTCGTCCGCCGCCTTCAGGGCCGAGATGCAGCGCTGGCGCATCTCCTCGCAGTAGGGCCAGGTGAAGTCCAGGTGGCTGACCTGGCTCTCGCCATAGACGGCGAAGGTAGTCTCGCGGCCGTGGGTGTAGTCGATGATCTGGTCCGGCACGCAGAGCATCCCCGGCGTCAGTTCGGGGTGGATGCCGCCCACACTAGCGATGGAGGCGACGTGGGTCACCTCGACGGACTTCAGCGCCCTGTAGGGCTTTCGAAAACCGAATTTGAGAAAGGAGCGGATGCCCAATGGGAAAAGCGGGGCGGTCTCGACCTTGAATTTTTCATGGGTTTCCCGAGGGTTCGCGGAAAAAACGGTCCAAGCATGGTTCGCATGGCTTTTCAAAATGGACACCATGATGGCATCGTCCCCGATGTTCGTCGCCCCGTAATTGCCGATCAACGCCAGCTTCATGGTTCCACATTTTTAGCAGAGTCCATTATACCCTATCTTTCCATACAAAAAAGAGGGTTATTTCTGCCAATCAGCCTAGGTCTTTGGATTTATTTTTTGTTTTTTTGCGCTCGCCGCTTGGGCGATACTTTTTGCGCGGCCAAAAAGTATCCAAAAATCCGCCGGGGCTGCGCGGACTCAAATTCAACGTTGCGCCGTTCATCGGGCATCTCCATGACCGCTTCGCCCCGGACCCGCTTCTTGCCCTTCATCTCCTGCTGTACATCCAAGGTCGGGTGGCGGATGAACCAAATCCTGCGTGCTGTTGGTGAAATTTAGGCCAATAACCGTCGGATTCTCGGTATCGGGGGGACCGGGGGGGTGAATAGCCCGCCTCGGGCGGGTCATGAATCCCCGGGCGGGTTTTCAGGCCGCCCTGTACCATTGCGGTTCAGGGCGGCCAGCCCCGCGGCTTGAGCGGAAAACAAAAAACATAAAAAAATCCCCCTTCGTAGCCTTGTGCGAAGAAGGGGGATTTCAGATTTTGACGTTAAGCCTGAGGTGCGGCTTCGGGGGTCCCGCTTTGCGGGACGGCCTCGGCGGCCTTTTTCTTCTCATCGGCAAGCACCGCCTCTTGGAGCAAAGCTTCCATCTTGGCCTCCTCCTCGGCGCGATCCTTGTCGCTCACCTGGGTTTCGATGAGGCGGGCGGACTTGCCCGAGCGGGTGCGCATGTAATACAACTTGGCGCGGCGCACATCGGCCTTCTTTTTCACCTCAATCTTGATCAAACTTGGGGAATGCAGCAAAAATACTTTCTCAACCCCCACCCCCTCAACCACCTTGCGAACCGTGATCGAGTTTTCGGCCCCCTCTCCGCGGCTGACCTTGATGACGAGCCCTTCGGCGATGCTGGCCTCCGTGGGCATGGGCCTGGCCGGGCTTTGCCTCATGGTGGCGGGCATGCTCGGGCTGTGCATACCGGCCTCGAAGATCGTGGCCCGGCTGGTGGAGGGCAAGCGTAACACCCTGACCGTGGGCGGGGCGGTCTTCGT
>CAZURX010000215.1:0-1654 GCA_964623015.1 uncultured Candidatus Peribacteria bacterium | reverse complement strand
GGCTTGTTTGGTGGTGTCGTCCACATAGCCCGTCACAACAATATCGGGGCTTTTCACCAATTGCATGATACGGTCGCCACCCACGCCCAATTTGCCTGCCAAAACGAGGTTGAAGCCGGGGCAGTGGGTCGAGACGGAGGAAAAGGCCTCGATGAGGGCTTGCAGATTTTTCTTGGTCTCGATCCGGCCCAAAAAAAGGAAATACCGTTTTGCGTGGAGGCCGTATTTTTCCAGCACTTGCGCTTCCTGCTCGGGATGCAGGGGTTTGGTTCCCGGCTCAAAGCCCAACGGAATCACCGTGATCTTGGCGGGGTCGGCCTTGTAGAATTCGAGCAAATCAGCTTTGGTGGTTTCAGAGGGGACAATGATCTTTCGGGCATGTTTCACCGCATAGCGCGCGCCCCAATCCAAGTACAGGCGGGAAAGCCAGCCGTAAGTGTGGGGAAATCGCCTGAACGCCACGTCGTGGATCGTGATGGTCGTGCGTTTGGGGTGGATGATCGGCATCAGGTGGGAAGGGACAAACAGGTTGTCGATCTTTTTGTTTTTCAGCACTTCCCAGCTCATGCGGACCTGCGTCCACAAACGCGGAAAGGGAATGGTGATCTGTGGCAACGGAAGGTCGATCTTCCTCGGACTGATCAGTGTGATTTCCTCTGGCGACAACGTTGCCAATGAATTGATCAAGTGGAACGAATAATTTTCCACCCCTGTTTTCTGGTCGGTGTTGTTGAACCGTGAGGCATCGATGTAAAGCATATTATTTCTTCTTTAGTGCTTTGCGATAAAACTTTGCGACGAGATAAAACACCAGAGCCCAGGCCAAGGCCCAAAACACCATATCGATAAAAAACCCCGGCCAATTGTGTAAAACCAAGTCTGGGTGGTAGAGATCCTCATGGTGGAAAGGAATGGGAAATCCCTGCAGGGTCCAGGCGGATTCGTCTAGGCCAGGAGATGAATAAAAATCGATCCCATGGGTAAGGCTGGTGGTGACTGCGCCCAAAAAAATAAGGCCAAGCACTCTAAATTTTTTAAGCATGGATTTTGGTTGTGGTTAAAATTTTGATATCAACAATCCGTCACAAGACGCCCTCATCTTAAGGCCAAAATCAGTGGATTCCAAGCCTTTAAAAAATCATTTGTATTTTTAAATTGTTTTCGTATAATACTGTAGCTTTTTAATCCTATTTTTATGGCAGACGATAGCTACCAGTTCGATGACGACACCGCGGCACTAGATGCTCAGACCCCGATCCAACATCAGCCCGCAGGATCTTCTGGATCCGGCCGTGCCCCTCGTGGTGAGTTCGCCCAGGAAATTTTTTCCAAGACGATTCAGGCCAAGTTCCGCACATTCTACGTGGATCTGAAAAAGAGCTCCAACGGCTTCTTTGTGAAGATCAGCGAAAAGAGCCATGGTCGCAAGAGCACCATCATGATGGACATGGAAGACGTGAACCCCATGATCGCCGCCCTGCAGGAAATCCAGGCCCAGGCGAAATAGCCCGCTTTTTTACGCTTGCTAGTCCTAATTAAAGATTGATTTTTAAGCCCGTTTTTTCCTTTAGCCGTCGGTTTCTCGGCTTCGGAGTAGTGGCGAGCCATGCGCACTGGAGCGAAGGCGGACGCGATTCGCGGAAGCCGCAGCGGA
>CAZURX010000214.1:978-1656 GCA_964623015.1 uncultured Candidatus Peribacteria bacterium | reverse complement strand
CAACCCCTCCTCAATCAGGATGGTCGATTCGCCCCACCTTGTCTTTTCTTCGATCTTGATCATGATTTAAAATTTAGAATCTAAAACCTAGGTGCCGAAATCCTATTCATCCTTCGCAGTATTGCTACGGAGAATGGAAAACAGGGTCTAGGGTCCAAAATCTAAAGCCCAAACGCTGTAAACAAACTTATTAACCATTGTTTTCGTTTAGGAATATGAGCAAGTTTGGATTTTGGAGTTTGGTGTTTGGAATGCTTGGAGTCTGTTTAGATTTTAGTGCCTAGAATTTAGGCTTTGGGGGAAGGTGGGAGCTAGATGCGAATGGTGGCGCCTTGGGTTTTAAGGTTGGCCAACACCTTTTCGTGGACGGCGGTCACTTGGGCCTCGGTCAGGGTTTCCTTGTCCGATCGGTAGGTGATGGAATACGTGAGGCTGCGGGTGCCCTTTTCTATTTTTTCACCCTCGTACTCGTCGATGACGCGGATGTCCTTGATCAGCTCGTGATCCGTCTTGGCAATAGCCTTGGTGTAGGCCTCGGCCAAGTTTTTGCGCGGGATCTGGATGCTGATGTCCAATTGCACGGACGGGAATTTGGGGATTTCGCGGTAGATCACTTTTTTGCCGGCGTCCTTTTCAAGCAGTTTCTCGAAATCCAGCTCCGCCACCGTGACGCGGGCT
>CAZURX010000214.1:0-968 GCA_964623015.1 uncultured Candidatus Peribacteria bacterium | reverse complement strand
AGCACCAAATGGGCGGCTCGTCCGGGGTGTTGCCAAGGGTGCGAGGCCGACGACTCCATCGGCTCCAATTTCAATCCCAAGGATTCCATGACCCCCTCCAGGTTTCGGAGGCTTTCTCCCACCGTGGCGCAGACCAATTGATAACCCTCGCCTACATCCTCCCCCTTTCGATGGAACGTTCGGCTCAATTCGAACATGCGGAACTGTTTTTGGAAACGCAGGTTGTTGGCAATGGTCTCCAGCGTCCTTGGCAAGAGGCTTTGGCGCATCAGCGACATGTCGTTCGAGATGGGGTTGGCAATCTCGATGCTCTCGTGCCCTGGTTTCATGCCGCATTTGGCGAGCAGTTCCGGGCCCACGAACGCGAACGTGTAGATCTCGTTGAATCCGAGCGTGGCCAACTTGTCCCTCAGGCCCTTTTGAAGGATGCGTCGGGCATTCGGGGCGATGGGGGTGATGTCGACCACGGGAGTCACCGTGGGAATCCGGTCGTAGCCATGAATGCGGCCCACCTCCTCGATCAGGGCGGCCTCCCATTCCACATCGCCCAATCTCCAGCTGGGAATCGACACCTTGTAACCCCCTTTCGCCTTGGTCAGGCCGAAGCCGAGGTCGGTCAGGATCCGTTTCACATCCTTGTCCGCCACCTTGAAACCGAGCATGGATTCCAATTTTTCGTTGTGCAGGGTCAAAGTCCGTTTTTCGGGCTTAGCGGGGCGAATTTCAACGGTTTTGCTGGCCACCTTGGCGTTGGGGCAGACCTTCAAAATCAGCTCAATGGCCCGGTTTAGGCCGTCGTAGGCCAGCTCGGGATCCACACCCTTTTCGTAGATAATGCCCGCGTCCGTCACCGCAGCAAGGCCACGCATGGCTCGGCGGATCAAAGTCGAGTTGTAAACAGGGGCATGGAGCCAGATTCGGTTGGTTTTTTGGTTGATTCCGCTGTTGAAGCCGCCCATGATGCCGCA
>CAZURX010000213.1:0-1676 GCA_964623015.1 uncultured Candidatus Peribacteria bacterium | reverse complement strand
GATTCTTTCGCACCTTTGAATTTCACATTGATGCCCAACTGCTTCATCCGGGATTTATACGCCTCATTGGCCACGGCCTCCTTGATCGCTTCCTCAAGATACTGAATAATCGCGGGTGGGGTGCCTGCTGGAGCGAGAATGCCTTCGCTGTTCACCATCAAAACCTTGTAGCCTTGATCGGGCATGGTTTTAACTCCAGGCAATTGCTCATTCCCTTGCGTATCCATGACGCCGATCACCCGTGCCATATCGCCTTTAAGAGCTGGTGCGGCTTCGGATACGAGCGCGACCAGCGCTTCGGTATGGCCTCCCAGGAATGCGGTCCTGCCGGGAGCGGCTCCATCGAAGTGGACGGTAGCAAACTTGGCGCCGGTCTGTTTTTCGAGTTCCAGCACCGATAGATGCGGCGGCAGCAGGATGCCGGTAACGGCCACCCTGAATTTCTCCGGATTGGCCTTGGCATAATCGACAACGTCCTTCATGGTTTTGTACGGACTGTCCTTGCCAACGATGAAAGTGAAGGGCTCGGAGGCAGTAAAGGCGATCCCGGCAAAGTTTTTTCGACTGTAAGCGGTCTGCCGGGTAGGGTCTAGGTAAGTGGTGACAGTGCCGGGAAAGTGCCCCAGCAGAATCGTGTAGCCGTCGGGCTTGGCCGATGTCAGTTCGGTCATTCCCACTTGGGTGCCGGCGCCCGGCTTGTTCACCACCTGAACGGGAATGCCCATTTTCTTTTCGAGCAGGGGAGCAATGATTCGTGCGTCAGTGTCCGCTCCTCCGCCAGCGTTATATGGCACTATGATGGAAAGAACTCTTCCCTTCTGGGGGTAATTGACCTTGTCTGAAGCAATCGATGACTGGCAAAGGAGCAAAATGGCTGCCAGAGACACAAGAACCCGAACAGATTTTCGAGACATGAGCACCTCCTTTAGTTGGCTGGTTTAAGTGTTATTCATTGTTCTCGGTGTGTCCCCTGCATTGGCCACACCTGGAATTCCTATTTTTTGGGCGGGCATTCCTGGTCTAAACAGTCCTTATATAGCCTTTGAAGTCTCTGGGTCATAGTGCCACATTCGCCGGTGCCGATGGTGCGGCCGTCAGTTTCAACGACAGGAATGATTCCGCCGAAGGTCCCTGTAACGAAAGCTTCTTCTGCGCTGTACACCTGCACCAGCGAGAAGGATTTCTCATAAATAGGAATAGCGTTCGCCCGACAGATGTCGATTACCACTCCTCGCGTGGTGCCATGCAGGCAATAGTCGCCCGTGGATGTCCATACTTCATTCCGGCGCACGATGAAAAAGTTGGTGGAATTGCAGGTGGCGACAAAGCCGTGGGGGTCGAGCATCAGCGCCTCGTCGGCACCAGCTTGGGTTGCCTGGATGCGCGCGAGGATGCAGTTAAGCTTGCTGAGTGTGTGCAGTTTCGGATCTAAGACATCGGGGGCTCCCCTGCGCACATGGACCGTAAATAGTCTAATGCCGTTCTCAACCACTTTGGGGTTGGCAGCCTTGTATTCGCCTATAATTACCATGGTCGGGCTACCGACATTGACCCGTGGGTCCTGGTAGGGGGTTTTTTTTATGCCTCGGGTAATGATCAGCCTAAGGTGGGCGGTGTCGTCTAATTGGTTGGCTTGGATGGTTTGGGCCAACGCCTGATGAATTTGTGCGGTTCCG
>CAZURX010000212.1:0-1748 GCA_964623015.1 uncultured Candidatus Peribacteria bacterium | reverse complement strand
CGGCGTGATCGGCATCCTCGCTTCGCGCCTGGCGGGCCACCATGCTCGCCAAGAGCGTTTTCAGGCTATTCGTGTCCTTGATGTTTCGATCCGTGACATACTTCTCGCGGAAATGGGCGATCGACAGCTCGGCTTTTTTCGGATTGGCCACAGGCCCCAGTTCAAAATGGGATCCCGACATGACCCGAAGTGTCATTTTCCCATAACGGAACATGGTAGCCCAAAATCCGACGATCTCATAACTGGCCCCTTCAATATCCTCGAATCCCACTCGGGCGGAAAGATTGCTGAAAATGCCATTCCACTGAATAGTGATCACGCTCATGTTGGTGATGAGCCACGTGTCGCAATACCAGTCCAACAACATTCCCAAAAACCTCAAATAAGCCAAAGCCGACCACACCACGGCCACCCAAAAAAACAAAGGGGTATTCAGCCCGATGAGATACAGCCCCCAAGGGATCGCGAATCCGAAAAAACCAACTTCCAAAGCGGGTTTTGCCAACTCGACCCAATGCTTATGCACCGCGTAAAGTATTTCCTCATGCTGCTCCAGGTGCTTTCCGAACAGGATCCGATTGATGATCATGCTTCAACTGCGCTCAGCACAGGTTTTTATTTTTTATTTTCGTCCCCATTATTGCAAAAATAAAAAAACTTGTAAATAATGAAAGAAGGCACTAAGCTTTGAAAAGTCTCCGCACCCCCTTCATGGCCAAGACAAAAGGAAAACATCCTCGGATCATCCTGCCCAAACGGCCTCTCAAAGAAGTCGGCCTATTTCTTTTGGATATCCTCTACAACGCGGTGGTCATCATCGTCCTGGTGGTGCTGATCCGGACCTTCCTGATTTCCCCCTTCCGGGTCATCGGCTCCTCCATGGCCGACACGCTGGAAAACAACGAATTCATTTTGATCGACAAACTGAGTTACCGCCTGGGCGAGCCCAAGCGCGGCGACCCCATCGTCTTCCTGCCCCCCATCACCAACAAATATCCCCCGAAATTCGAAGAATCCATCACGACCGATGCCTTGGGAAATGGCGTTTTGGACATTAAGGACCTTTCCGCCCCGAAAAATGCCTTTTACTGCCGAACACGACTCGTTCAAATGTTTTGGTTTTGCCAAGAGAAGGTTAAGGCGAAAGACACTGCCTACTTCCTCGCCATATCCGAAAAGGAGAAATCCCTTGGGGAACTCAACTGGAGAGTTGCCCAAAAGACAGCGCTCTCCCCTCAGGATATTCGGTCTGGCACCCTCACCCTCAAAGGCAGCCCCAACCAATCCTATCTGGTCCGGATCTTCAACGACTCCGGCCCCGAATATTTCGTGAAACGCATCATCGGCATTCCTGGGGACACCGTAAAAATCGAAAACGGCCTGGTATACCTGAAAAAATCGGGCGAAAGCGAATTCTCGGAAATCAAGGAGCCCTACCTCAACACCGAAAACCAGTCCCACACCTATTTCAATCCGCCATCGGGAAGCAATGATGAATTCGTGGTCCCCGAGGGGCACTACTTTGCGCTTGGCGACAACCGCACCCACAGCAATGACTCCCGCCACTGGTTTGCCCCCATCGATGAGTCTCCCACCCCCTTTGTCAACCTCGACAACATCAGCGGAAAGGTGATGCTTGTGCTTTGGCCACTGAAGACGCTGGGGTTTATCCCGGGGGGAGTGCTGCAATAGCGTGAAAACCCCTTTGGTTTTCACGGCCTTTTATAATCCTTGAAGGGACATGGAAT
>CAZURX010000211.1:0-1751 GCA_964623015.1 uncultured Candidatus Peribacteria bacterium | reverse complement strand
CGAATCCAGAATCAGGACGGCGGTCATGATTTTGGTCAGGCTCGCCATGGGCATCCTCCCCATTGGATTTTTTTCAAAAAGCACAATGCCCGTGTCCACGTCCATCAGCATGGCGGAGCGGGCCTCGATCATCGGGGCGATGGTGTCCTTGATCTTTTGCGGGACCACCTGGACCTCCAACACTGAAGCCAGGTCAAACGACTTGGCCTGTTTCGGGAGAAGCGACGCCTCGGCGCCAAGTCCGGTGATGAGCAGAAGGATGAGTAGGCTTCGGAGCATTCTAAAATAATTATTTCCTGTCGTGAAGCCAATTGTGGCACCGTTTCGCGTGGCACCAGTCGTGGAGTAAAATTATCAATTCAACCATCGGTTCCACGATTGGTGCAACAACCGGTGCCACCACAAAGGCTTATTCTGTCTTCTTGTCGCATTTCGTACCGCGGATACAGTAGATCACCTTGTCCTTGATCCGCAAATCGACATAAGCCAAATCTTCCCTATTCAGCTCGGCAGGCTCATAGATGGTTTTCAGTTTGTCGACCTGGGTCTTGTAGTCGCGATCCACGCTCAGCCACACCACCAAGCCGTTTTTGGCCCTAAGATGCACCTCTTGCGCCACCGTGAAATATTCAAGGCTCAACACCTCGAGGCCCATGGAATTATTGAAATATTGAAGCGCCTCCATGAGATAGTCCATGGTTTTTCGCGGAACGACAAATTCCCGATCCTCCACGGGCTGGGTCAGCCCGCGAACGACAAAAGTCATCAGCTCCAAATTTTCCTCCTGGTCAAAAATCGCCTGTCCGATACGGTTCAAAAGCGCCTTTTGCTCAGTGGCCCCGGTATCATCTTCCCCATCCTCCGCGTCAAGGCTAAAGGCGCCCTCCGTGTCTTTCTTGTTGACCAACGGATTGGATTCCAGGGCCGACAAGAGCGAAGGGTCCGTGGGGGAAAGCTCCTCGATGGCCTTGTTGAGTTCCGTGAAATTTTCGGGCAAAGGCTCTTCGGAGGGGGGGAGGACAGAATAGGCCCTTATATTGGCCACCACAGGATGGTTCACCAGCTTGATTTTGAGCTTGGAGGGAAACAATTTTTGAACCTGAACCTCCGAAAACTCCGGAAATTCCCGGTTGATGGCCTGAACGACGAGGCTTTTCGGGAAAAAAACCAAATTCTTCCCCACAAACGAACTGAGCCCATTTTCTATCTTGGCGCTGTCGATGTTGAAATTCTCGCGATCCACCTCTACGCTTTTGATAGTGAAATAAGACGAAAGGAAAAGGACAAAAACCAGCGCCAAAGCCCCAACCAAACCGATGAACCAAAAAACGGACCTCTTGGCCAAATCCTTCAGAAATCCCAGCAACCCCCTTTTTTTGAGCACGACAACATTTCTCGGCCTGATCGCCGACTTGCGCTTGGGCCGAGTGTACCAATGCGATTTCACTGGCACATACAGCCGTTTGGGTTTTAGTCTACAGAAAGCCATACCTAAAGAGTGAAAAACAGCGGTGACATAACGATACAACGTGAGCCCAATGGAGTCAAAGCGCTTGATCCTATCCGATCGTTCTTTAATGATCAAAAAAAATATTCCGCACAACAGGCTTTGTACGGGGTTATTAGTTGTTTGGCCACCTTTGGGGGCTGTTTCCCCCGCAGGAGGCTGCGGGGAACGATTTTTTCCCTGCGCCCGAATGTCGCTCGCCGCGACCGGCAGGCACCTTTTGTCCCGGCAAAAGATGCCTGGG
>CAZURX010000210.1:0-1778 GCA_964623015.1 uncultured Candidatus Peribacteria bacterium | reverse complement strand
GGCTAAACAATCATCTCAAACATGCTTTTTACTGTCCAACTTTGTTAAATAGCCTATTTTTAAACGCAACATCCTATATAATAGACACATGAAACAAAAACTTCCCATCCTCTTCATCGGCACGGCCGACATCGGCGCCCCGCTCCTGCGCGCGCTTGCCGCGGATCCCCGATTCGAGATCAAACTGGTCGTCAGCCAGCCCGACAAGCCCGCGGGGCGAAAACTTGAACTCCAGCCGACCCCCATCAAGGCCGAGGCGCAGAAACTGGGCCTTCCCGTTTTCCAGCCCGAAAAAATCAACAAGCCCGAGGCGCTGGACGAGCTCCGCAAGCACAAGCCCGAAATGATCGTGCTCATGGCCTATGGGAAAATCCTGAAAAAGGAGCTTTTGGATCTGCCGCCCCTTGGCTGCATCAACGTGCACGCCTCGCTCCTCCCCCGCCACCGCGGCGCCTCGCCCATCCAAAACTGCCTGCTTTCGGGCGATGCCAAAACCGGCATCAGCATCATGCGCATGGGCGAAGGCATGGACACGGGCCCCGTGTACGCCCTGTTCGAAATTCCGATTGCCGAGGAATACAACGCCGAGACGGTTTGGGAAAAGTTGGCCCAACTGACAGCCAAGGAGACACCTGACACGCTCATTTCAATCGCCGAGAAAAAGCTGGTCGCCAAGCCCCAGGACGACTCCAAAGCCACGACCTGCACCCTGATCGAAAAAACGGATGGGGAGATCCATTGGGAAGAGCCCGCCGAAACGATTCTCCGCAAGATCCGCGCCTACGCCGGCTGGCCGGGAACCTACACTTTCTGGAATTCCAAAAGACTTAAGATCCTCTCCGCAAAATTGAATATCGAGGCGAAGAAATCCGAAATTCGAAATCCTAAATCCGAAACAAATCCCAATTCCCAAATTTCAAACTCCAAACCTGAACAACATAAACCAGGAACCGTCATTCAAAAAGACGGCGCTATCCTTGTTGCCACTGGTGATGGAATGATCGAATTAACCGATGTCCAACTGGAGGGCAAAAAGGCCCAACCGATCGGGGAATTTTTGAAAGGCCAAAAAGAGTTTGCGGTAAGCAAGCTGGGGTAAGCACCCGTCAGCCCCTCAAGCCATATCCGAAATCCACCGCAGCAACCCATCGACCCGCTTCTGGCTCTCAACAAAATACTTGGCGGCGCTGGACTGCTTTTTGCCGACACGGATGGTCACCCCGTTTTTCAGAAATCGGAACGCGTCCTCGTCCGTGGTGTCGTCTCCCACATATATGGGAAGGAGCCGTTTCTTGGCCTTTTCGCTTAGCCGCTTTGCGATGAATTGGGCGAAATGGCCCTTGGACCATTCCAACTTGGGTCGGAGCTCATACACCTTTTTGCCCCTGATCAGGGTCAAGCTGTCCCCGGTCAGGGACCCAACGGCTTTTGACATTCGAATCTTGAACGCACGCTCCCGAGACGTTTCGATCCTTCGGTAATGGATGGCCACGGAGAATTGCTTGTCCTCGACCAGCATGCCCTGGAACTGCGGGACCCATTTCATCAACTCACGTTTGGCCGATTCGAGCGCCCGGAAAGCCTTGGCCGGCACTTTATAATGGCTCACCTTGGGCCCCATCTGCCATTCCAGCCCGTGGCTGCCCGCGTAGACCAGCCCCTTTAGCCCAACCTTCTTTCGGACGTCCGCCAGAGAACGGCCGCTGACAATGACCACGGGCATTTTTGCCGCGCACGCTCTCAGATATCGTCTGGTCGCCCTTGACAAAACCGCTCCG
>CAZURX010000209.1:0-1829 GCA_964623015.1 uncultured Candidatus Peribacteria bacterium | reverse complement strand
GACCTGGCACCAGGAACCTTGAATAGCATTTATAAGCAAGCGGGTTGGAAATAAAGGTGGAATATGAAATATGCAGTGGTAATTGAACAGGCTGGTTCAAACTTTTCGGCATATGTGCCAGATATTCCTGGTTGCATTGCCACAGGTGCAACGGTCAAAGAAGTCGAATATGAAATTCGAGAAGCCATCAGGTTTCATATTGATGGTTTGAAACAAGATGGAATTCCCGTTCCTTCACCAAGCAGCGCTGTTGAGTATGTTGAGGTTGCTGCTTAGCGTGCTGTTACCTGGATGATGACGTAATCAATGCCGTCCTGGTTAAGCGAAAAAGACGGGCCCGATTTGTTCGAGGGGATCGAACCGCATCATTGGATGGGCAAGCAGCAGAAGGGGTCAGCGCCAAGTGCCACCCGCCAGTTGGCATTGAAACCTGCTTCGGGGTCATGGCTCCCTTTTCGTTGGACTGTCACCCGTTATCTTAATTTGTCGGTATATAATATTTTGCGTACTCGGTTCGACTCGCAGGAACGAGTTGATAATTGCTTTCCAAATAAGTGACCAGGTCAACCAATTGCTGCACGGTCATTACTTCGTTATAGGCGATCATGGTTGATTCGCCTTCCTCGGTGGCAACTTTCTGTCTGGAGTAGCTCCGGGCTATCTTGTGAGAGGGGTTGATCACCGACGTCACCAGGTCGCCGTAGGTCTTGATGACAGTGACTTCGCCGCCCAGTTTGATGTTGATGTCGGGTGCTTCGCTGACAGCAATTCGCTCGATGTCTGCGGTCGAATGACAGCTATTGCATTCAAGCTCGATGAAAGCCGCGCGACCTTTGTCGGCATCCCCCTGTGGAAGTGAGAATCCGCGCCCTGAATTCGGGCCGGTATCACAGGCTGTGAGTAATAAAATGAATATAAGCAACGGGATCAGGAAAATATGTTTCATGGCGCCATTCTCCATTTGCTGCGTTCTGACAAAATATTACGGCGTGCTTTTCCTCTGCTCACTCAGATAAAGTGGGTCTGGTACTATAAAAATGGGGTCAAAATCAGGTGCGATCAAGAGACATGGTACTAGGGGACAGTTTACTTAAATGAATATCAGGTGATACCTGGTTTTCCGGGAAAAATGCTTAAAACGAAGGGAATTAAGTAAACTGTCCCCCGAATGCGACACCGGAATTTCTTGTCGCTAGCTTTTCCCGCACACATTGCGACTGACATCACCTTCAAGTTAGGAAACCAAAGCCAATATTTATCGGTAATTGAGTAGCGCATAGTCGTTTCGATGAAAATCCTGTTCTTGATAACATACGGCAAAGCCGTATAATCGTGATGTTTTGTAAAACGTGGCCGATTCAATCCCGGGGCATGTGTTGAAAAGAATTCGAGAGGAAATCGAAAATGATTGAAGCCAGAGATATCGGCGCCGAAATCCTGCAAGGAATCCGCGAACTCAAACGGGGGAAAACGGGACGCGTGGTAAATGTACCCGCGGTTGCAGAAGTGCGCCGCAAGACAGGTCTATCGCAATCGCGGTTTGCCACGTTACTGGGTGTATCGGTTCGAACACTCCAGGATTGGGAGCAAGGGCGGCGCCTGCCCTCCGGGGCTGCACGGACATTGCTGCTGATCGCCGATAAAAACCCGATGGCTTTGTTGGAAGTGGCCTGATACTCGCAAAAGCCGGGTATGAGTCAACAAAGGTTCTGTGCGACTTTCGGGATATCGCTGGGTACCTTGCGTCAATGGGAACAGGGGTTGCGCGTCCCGAGAGGTCCGGCCAGGGTGTTGCTAAAAGTTGTCGATCATGACCCGCAGTCGGTCAT
>CAZURX010000208.1:0-1834 GCA_964623015.1 uncultured Candidatus Peribacteria bacterium | reverse complement strand
CTTGGCAAAACCCACCTGATCAACGCGATCGGCAATGCCATCCTCAAGAAGTCCCCTGCCACGCGGGTCTGTTATTACACGTCGGAAAAATTTACCAACGAGTTGATCAATTCGATCCGCTACAGCCGCATGGACGAATTTCACAGGAAGTTCCGCTCCATGGATATCCTGCTGATCGACGACATTCAATTCATCGCCGGCAAGGAACGCACCCAGGAAGAATTTTTCCACACGTTCAACACCCTGTATGAATCCCACAAGCAGATTGTCGTCACCTCCGACAAGTTTCCCAAGGAGATTCCCGGTCTCGAGGAGCGGTTGCGCTCGCGGTTCGAGTGGGGGTTGATCGCCGATATTCAGCCGCCGGACGTGGAAACCAAACAGGCGATTCTGAGAATGAAGGCGGAGCAGAACAAGATCTTCATCCCGGAAGAGGTCACGCAGTTTCTCGCCAATGCGTCAAGCAGCAATGTCCGGGAATTGGAAGGTTACCTGGTTCGACTTGGCGCCTATGCGAGCCTTACCTCAACGACCATCGATCTGGAGACCGCCCGCAAGGTTCTGAAAGACATTCTGGTGGAGCGCAGCCGGGAATTGTCGATCGAGGATATCATCAAGCGCATCAGTACCCACTTCAACGTCAAGGTCGCGGATCTCAAATCTCCAAAGCGTCTCAAAGCGGTGGTGCTCCCCCGGCAGATCGCCATGTATCTGGCCCGCCAGTTGACATCGGCGTCTTATCCGGAAATTGGCGAACGATTCGGCGGGAAAGATCATTCGACTATTATCCACGCCATTCGCAAAGTTGAAAGGATGATGGAGGAGAATTACCAGATCCGCCAGACGGTGGAGACCTTGAAACAATCCATGACGACCTGAGCGTGGATAACCTGGTGCCATAACCCCGGTAATATCAAGGGGACACAGCCGTGGATAACTGGAAAGACCTTTTTTCAACAGTTGGCCAACAGCCAGAACACAACGTTGTTAAAATAAATAACCAGTTGTTTTTTTTAGAATATTTTTTATATTCAACTATCCACAGCCCTCTACTAAGATGACTAGATAAGAATTTATAAAAAATAAGAATCATCATTGAACTGGCGGCAAAAAGCACATCGACAGGAGTGAACCATGAATTTCACCATCGAAAAGGACATTTTCCTTAAAGGGCTCGGCCGGATTCAGGGAATCGTGGAAAAGCGCAACACCATCCCGGTTCTTGCCAATGTTCTCCTGGAAGGCAGTGACGGCGAGTTGCATATCACCGCGACCGACCTGGAGGTGGGGATGCGCTCCAGTTACCCGGCCAACGTCACCAAGCCGGGAAGGATCACGGTTTCTGCCAAGAAACTTCACGAAATCATCAAGGAACTTCCCGACCGGGAGATTTCCTTTCACGCCAAGGAAAACTGCTGGATAGAAGTTCGCTGCGGCAAAGCACAATTCAACATTGTCGGGCTGGCCGCTGATGAATTTCCAAGCTTTCCGAAGGCGGCGCAAGGCAAAGGGGTGGAATTGTCGAGTTCCCTTTGCAAGGAGGTCATCGAAAAGACGTTCTTTGCCATGTCCCAGGATGAAAGCAAATACAATCTCAACGGGATTTATCTGCGCTCCTTAGAAGACAAAGGGGAAAATACCCTGCGGCTGGTCGCCACCGACGGCCATCGTTTGGCCATGATCGATAAACCTATCGGCGGGAGCATTCCGGAGGAACTCAAACGCGGCGTCATCCTGCCGCGCAAGGGCATCCTTGAACTCAGGCGTCTGGCGGAAGAAGGCGATACCAATCTGCTGATGAATTTTCAGGACAACAACGCCGTGGCCAGCAAGG
>CAZURX010000207.1:0-1839 GCA_964623015.1 uncultured Candidatus Peribacteria bacterium | reverse complement strand
TTTCGATGTCAACGATCCCCTGCTTTTCGAGGATTGGAACCTTTTGAAGGAAAAGCTTAAGAAGGCGCTAGGCGAAAAAGAGGTGTACAGCAACCCGCTGACTTTCAATAAACTTGAGAAGACGAACTCGGGAAACTGGGAAAGCAAGGTCAAGGAGCATATTCCAGGCATCAAGAAATCGGCTATTGGGATCGGAAAGCGCCTCAAGCAACTCAACGACAAATTTGATTCATTCAAGAGCGGGAAAGGCAAACCCATCGACTCCAGCGAATACGAGGCATTGATTGAGTTTTCCATTGACAACGGGGTTTACGAGCCTGAATACGCCCTGTTCTACCTGATTCTCGGCATGGCCAAGGGCATCCTCCAGCCAGACCGGGGCATGGGGCTAATCGGTTATATGGGTCGTTTTCCCATGATCGAATGGTTCGGGTACGCGGAGGCGCCAAAGACCCAAGAGGGATTTAAATTGCTCTGCAAACGATTCAGCGAGGAATTCAAGGCGGGTGCCGTGGATGACGATCCCAAAAATTCAAAATTCATGAAATTTTTGTGGACGGATGTGCTGAACCACCCGCGCATGTACAGCCGCATGCAGCAAAAAGTCGAGGCCGGAGGCAAGAATTTTGACCACGACTGGGCCCGGTTCATCGCTGGCTCAGGCGATTCCACCATGGCGCGCACCATGCTTCAGGGGAGTGTCGGGAAATCCGAGATGAAAGCCACCCAGCCCGCCAACATGTACGCCGGCATTTTGACTTGGATGGAGGTCAACGCGAAAGAAAAGCCCGCCAATTGGAAATCCCTCTTCGTCCGCGAAATCGCCTATTTTGGCATGTTCGAGAGCATCCTTTCCGGCGCCGCGTATCAGAAGAAGGGCAATTTTATACGCGGATCCGACCTGCATTATGACCAAAAACCCCGCGAGGGCGGAATGTCTTTTCACGGGGATTTCAATTTAGCGGATTTCCAAGGGCGCATCATTGGGTTTATTAAGGCGATTGATCCAAGGCTTGGCATCTTTTTTGACCAAATTTTCAATCCGATCAATATCGAGAGTCGCCTGCCCGCCATCAAGTCTGACCTTGCCCAATGGATTCCTGAGCAGGCGCCCCTTTTGGCCCGAATCGAAACAATCGATGGAATCTATGACAACATGGAAACGATCACCAAGGCCCTGTGCGATAAAATCCCCGCCTCCCAATTCGAGGCGGCCATGGCCTCACGGTTGAAATATTGAAATTTGAAATTGGAGCTTCGAGTTCATCAAGTCGTATGCACCGGGTCCACGTCGATCCGCCATCCTTTGGGCATTTTCCAGTGGCTGAGCAATATTTCGGGCTTTTCGGAACGGATGAGGACATGGTAGTAATAACGGTCCGCCATTTTTGGAATAGAGGCCGGGGCGCTGGCCACCGTGATTGGCAGGGCGTTTGCCTTGGAAATATCCTCCAGGGTTTGCCGTTCGGCTTCGATGTGTTTCGAAAGCTTTCCCAAATCACTGCCCACCACCGTAAATTTGATCATTCGGCTGTACGGCGGGTATCCGAACGCCTGACGATGACCGAGTTCCGTTTTCATGAACTCGGGGTAACGCTGCTCAGCGGCCATTCGGATGGTGGGGTGGGTCGGGTTGTAAGTCTGAAGGACGACCTCCCCCCGATCCCCCCTCCTTCCACAGCGACCCGACACTTGCGTGAGAATTTGGTAAAGCCGTTCGGAACTTCTGAAATCGGGCTGGTGCAGACCGATATCCGCCAGCACAATGCCAATGAGGCTCACATTGCCGAAATCCAGGCCCTTGGCCACCATTTGGGTGCCGATGAGGATATCGAATTT
>CAZURX010000206.1:0-1861 GCA_964623015.1 uncultured Candidatus Peribacteria bacterium | reverse complement strand
CGCCCCCTTGACTCGCCAAATCGGAGGATTGCAGAATGGGGAGCATGACCGCGATCACCAAGAAGCCGACCGTTCCGCCCAGCACCACGATGATGAGCGGCTCCATGAGGTGCGACAGGTTCTTCACCATGTCGTCCAACTCATCTTCAAAAAAGTCCGCGAGCTTGCCCGTGATCTGGTCCACCTGGGCCGTTTGCTCGGCCACATTGATCATGCCCACAACCATGGAAGGAAAATGTTTGTCGTCGTCCTTCATATTCTCCCCCATGGTGATGCCGCGTTTCACGTCTTCGGCGATCAGCTTGATGCGCTTCTCATACACGGGATTGCCCACGCTGGCCGCGGTGATGTAGAGCGCTTTCACAATGGAGACACCAGAACTGGTGAGCGTGCTCAAGCTGCGACAAAAACGGGCCACAGCGGTTTTCCTGATCAAATTGCCGAAAATGGGAAAATGCAACATCGCCTGCGACCACAACATTCGCCCTGATTTGGTCTTTTTCCATTGCATGAAAACCACGATGAACGCGACCACACCCCCTATAATCAGCAGTGAATTGGGGATGCCGTACGACTTGGCCACCATGAAATCGCTGGCATTGATCAGGGCCGTGGTCATGGCCGGCAATTTGGCGCCCATGCTGGTGAACACATCCTTGATTTTCGGCATCACAAAGGTCATGACCGCGTAACCCGCGCCCGCCAAAATGATCAAGACCGTTATGGGGTAGATCATGGCGCCCTTGATTTTCTTGGTCAATGCGGATGATTTTTCCGTCTCGGTCGCGATCTGGAGCATGGTCTGGTTCAAGCGACCAGTCGCTTCGCCGGATTCCACCATGCCGATTTGGGCCTCGGAGAAATACTGGCTAAATTTCCCCAACGACTCCGAAAAGCTCAAGCCGCTCTCGATCCCGACCATTATCTCGTGGATGACCTGCTTGAAGTGCAGGTTAGGGGTCTGGTCCTCCATGATGCGCAACGCCTTGGTGATGGAGATGCCAGCGTTCACCATGGTGGCCATCAGGCGGAAAAAACTCACCTTGTCCTCATCCGTGATCGCCGTGAAGCGAGCCAAGTAACCATTCAATTGGTCGATGACACTCCCTGGCCGTTTTGCCTTGCGCTCGGGCTCAACAGGCCTGGCCTTGGCCAATTCCTCCGGGCTGATGGACGCGCCGATGTGTAGGGTGGTTGGGGACATAAACTAGGGAAAATTTTTAATTTTTAGTTTTTAATTTTTAAACAATTTCCAATGTCTCAAATACTTAAACATTGAATCATTTTAAATTGAAACCTTCATTAAAAATTATAAATTAAAAATTAAAAATTTTTGTCGCCTTTAGGCGACAATGCGATACACCTCCTCAATCGGGATCTCGCCACGCAAGGCCTTGATGAAACCATCTTGCTTCAGGGTGACCATGCCGCCCTTTTTGGCCTGATCCATCAAGGTGGTGTCCGGGGCATTCTTGATGAGCAATGCGCCGAGTTCAAGATCCATTTCCATGATTTCGAATACGCCCAGACGCCCCCGTGTGCCCAATTTGCCGCACTTGTCACAACCCTTCCCCTTGGCGAGCTGCATATTTTCCAGCAATTTTGGATCAAAATGTTTCTCGCTCACTCCTTCCAATTCCTTTCGGATTTCCGCCTGTATGGGGGCTTCGGGCGTGTACAATTCCTTGCAATCCACACACACTTTGCGCACCAAGCGCTGGGCGATAATGCCACGGATGGCCGAAGCGATCATAAAGCCCGGCACGCCCATGTCCGTGATACGGGTCAGGGTTCCCACGGCGCTGTTCGTATGAATAGTGGAAAGCACCAAATGCCCCGTGAGCGCGGCGCGAATGGCGAT
>CAZURX010000205.1:391-1867 GCA_964623015.1 uncultured Candidatus Peribacteria bacterium | reverse complement strand
CCACTCATGGGTTTTGATGATTAATTAGCTTTTCAATGACCAATGACACAATGCCCAATGACCAATGATGGTATTTTTTATATATTTTTGAATTTACAAATGCATTGGTCATTGAGTCATTTGACATTGGTCATTTTCTCGACATAGTCGGTCACGTCCCTGCGGAAAAACGGGCGGCCGTCGTATTTGAGCAGGCGGCCCTTGAACTTGAGTCCCGACTTTCCCTCCAAAATATCGGCCAAGAGGCCTTGTGCGTTTCCCTCCAAGATATGGACATTCGGATTCTCCTTGGCAAATTTCGCGAACGCCTCGAAACGGATGGGCCACAGGTATTCGTAGTGGAGATAATTGATCCTTGTTCCGCGTTCGGCCAAGAGCTCCATGGCATCCAGCACCGCGTTCTTGGAACTGCCCCAACCCACGAGCGACAGGGCCGCCTTCTTGGGGCCGTAGACCACGGGATCGGGCAAGGCCCCCTTGATGGTTTTGATCTTCCGGATCCGCTTGGCCATGATGGCCTCGACTTCAGGACCGGCCTCGGTGAGCGTGCCATCCTCGCGATGCTCATCGCCATTGCCGAAGTAGCCGACCTGCGAAGACCCGGGGATCCATCGTTTGGAAACGCCGCTTTCGGTACTTTTGAAACGGTCGGAGGACTTCAGGGCGGCCAGCTCCTTTTTGGAAGTGACAAGCCCGCGCTCGATCGGAATCTTCTTGGCCTTGTCCAAATCCACGATCATCTGGGATTCGCAAACCGTTTTCTCGCTGAGAACCACCACGGGCGTCTGGAATTTCTCCGAAAGGTTCAGGGCATGCTGGATGAGCTCGTAGGCCGACAGCGGATCGCTGGCCGCGAGCACGATCTTTGCGAATTCGCCATGCGAGCTGTGGATGGCCATCTTCAAATCCCCTTGGCTTGTCCATGTGGGCAAACCCGTGCCAGGCCCCGGGCGCTGGGCCAGCACAATGACCAACGGCGTCTCGGCGACCCCCGCCAGCGACACGGTCTCGGTCATCAGGTCGTATCCTCCGCCCGAGGTGGCCGTGAAGGAACGCGTCCCCATGAACATGGAGCCGATCACCATCTGGGCCGCGGTGATCTCGTCTTCGGCCTGCTTGATGAGCATGCCGGTCTGGTGCGAAAAGTTGGCAAGATGGGTCAAAATCGAGCTCGCGGGGCTCATGGGGTAGGCGTAATAGGCGCGCACGCCCGCCTTGATGGCGCCCAAGGCGATTCCCATGTTCCCGTCGATCAAAACCCCCTTGGGCTTCGATTTCGGCAATTGGATTTTGTATTCCGGTATTTTTCCAAGGCCTTTCGCCTCATACCCCGCCCGCACGCACTTCAAATCGATCTCCAAAAGCGCGGGCTTTTTGGCAAACTGCTGCCGAATGGCGTCCTCGAGCGACTTCAGGGGCAACCCCATCACCCGCCACAGGAGGCCGAGCAAAACCATATTGACCATCAGGTCGCTC
>CAZURX010000205.1:0-381 GCA_964623015.1 uncultured Candidatus Peribacteria bacterium | reverse complement strand
CCGCCCAACGACCTTGCGATGGAATGCGCCGGCATGTAAAGCAGGCGGACCTTTCGCTTTTTGGCCCTCTCCTGCAAGCCAGGGATCCGATCATGGCGCTCATAACCATGGACGATCACGCCCCCCTCCCCCACCGCGTCCACATACTCCACCAACCCTTCCCGATCCAGGGCGATGACCAGATTGGCATGCCTTGAAAGGCTGCGGATCGGCCTGGGCCCGAAATCGATTTGCATGTTGGAAAAACCTCCCTTGATGAGCGACGGGAACTCGCGGTCCGAATGGACGTAAAAGCCCATGTCCTTCAGGATTTTGGCGATCACCTTTCCGACGCTGAGCAAGCCCATGCCGCTTTCACCGGCGATTTTGAGGACTGTGCGG
>CAZURX010000204.1:0-1872 GCA_964623015.1 uncultured Candidatus Peribacteria bacterium | reverse complement strand
CTGTTTTTA
Organism: uncultured Candidatus Peribacteria bacterium; assembly: GCA_964623015.1. Classification (GTDB taxonomy): domain Bacteria; phylum Patescibacteriota; class Gracilibacteria; order UM-FILTER-43-11; family UM-FILTER-43-11; genus FEN-1329. The sequence goes on along the minus strand of CAZURX010000204.1, from coordinate 1,863 downwards.
ATTACCTTTTTGTGTACTCAACAAGTTTATCACACTCGCGATCAGAGGCAAGCGGAAATCATTTTCCGATGATATTTGAAATTTGAAACTTGAAATTCGATTTTGGGCGCAGTGTTTAGAGGACAAATTTCAAATTTCGAGTTTCAAGTCACGAAAATTTGGATTATAGTTAAATTCGTTTTAATCGTATTTTTTGCATCGCCATGAGTTTCGCGCAAGTGATCGTGTTCAAAAAGCTGGGGGAATTCGACGAGGCCCTGACCTATCGGATTCCCGAAAATCTGAAAGCCTCGGTGGTTGAGGGGGTTTTTGTGGAATTTCCGTTTCGAAGCGGAACGGGAAAGGGGATTGTGGTTTCGATTTTAAGTCAGCTGCCAGCCGAGGTTCCTGTGAAAAAGCTTCGTGATTTGAACAGGGTGATAGGCTCCATGAGACTCTCATCAAACCAGCTCAAAATCGCCCAATTTATTTCAAGCTACTATCGCGCCTCTTTGGCCCGCGCCCTAAGGCTGCTAGTCCCCAAAGCCTTGTGGGAAGGTCGTTGGGAGGAGCCAAAAAAAACGCTTGTCGGCATCAAATCAGCCGCAACCGCAATCAAGGGAAAAAAGGCACAACGGATCCTCGAAATCCTCCAACAGGCCAACGGTCCGCTTCCCATCGAGGGGCTCAAGGAGCAGAGTGGGGGGTTCACGGCCGAAACCCTGCGCCGGCTTGCCGAAATGCAAATCGTCGAAACAATCGAGGAGCCGATGTTTGTGTCTTTTGACCCGCCCTCCGTCGCGTTGAGGGAGCCTGAAAAACGGCTGACAACGGAGCAAGAGGCGGCTTTGGAATCCATCCGTTCCGCAAAAAAGCCCACGCTTCTGCATGGCGTGACAGGGTCGGGGAAGACAGAGATTTATTTGAGGCTAATCTTGGAGACAGCCAAGCAGGGGAGGCAATCCATCTTGCTGGTGCCCGAGATCGCGCTGACGCCCCAGACCATCGGCTATTTCCGTGAAACCCTCGGGGATTCCATCGCGGTGTTCCATTCAAGGCTCTCTGAAGGCGAACGGCTGAAGATGTGGTGGAGAGTGAAAAACGGTTCCGTCGCGCTGGTCATTGGCTCGCGTTCCGCCATCTTCGCCCCAGCCCAAAATCTGGGCTTAATTATTTTGTACGAGGAGCACGAGTGGACTTATAAGCAGGAATCGGCCCCTTATTACCGTACCCACCGCATCGCGGAGGAAATGGCCAAACTGCACGGCGCAAAACTGGTCTTTGGAAGCGCCACGCCGTCCGCGGAAAGTTTCCAAAAGGCCGTCACGGGAGAATACAACCTGGCCCAACTGGCCGACCGCATCCGGCAAACCGAGATGCCCCTCATCCACCTGGTGGATTTGCGCGAAGAGTTCAAGAAGCGAAACTTCAGCGTGTTTTCGCTCCTTTTGCAAAGCAAGATTCGAGAGCGGCTGGAGCGAAAGGAGCAGATCATCCTGTTCGTGAACCAGCGTGGCCTGGCCAACGCCGTGGTCTGCCGCGACTGCGGCTACACCGAAAAATGCCCCCGATGCGACATCGCGCTCAAATACCACCGAACCTTTGAAACTCGAAACTCAAAATTCGAAATTAGAACACGAAATCAGAAATCCGAAATGCGAAATGGCGACAGCCTGGTTTGTCATTATTGCCAATTCACCAAATCGCCTGAAACCGTCTGCCCGAACTGCCGATCGCCTTACATCAAGCATGTCGGAGTGGGAACCCAGCGCGTGGAGGAAGAGGTGAAAAAACTTGTCCCCAAGGCCCGTGTTGTCCGGGCGGACAAAGACAGCACGGAGGGCAAGGCGGGCTTCGAACCGATCTACCACGACTTTTTGGAGG
>CAZURX010000203.1:0-1876 GCA_964623015.1 uncultured Candidatus Peribacteria bacterium | reverse complement strand
CTCGCTGGAGGCGCTCGTGAAGGTCCAGGACAGCCGCCTGTTCGCCTGTTTTTTGTGGGCGTGGCAGGTCTGGTGGGCCAAGGCGTTGGGCAAGCCCCTGTTCATTTACGCCACAGGCGTTGGGCCATTGAAGACATGGATGGGAAAATGGCTCACGCGATGGGCGTACGATTACGCCTCGGGGGTCACGGTGCGCGACCATCGGTCGCTCGATAATCTGGTTGAATTGGGTGTGGAGGAAAGGAAGATCGAGGTGACGGCGGACCCCGTCTTTCTGTTCAAGCCGAGCGAGGAGGAGAAAACGCGTGAGGCGCACACCTATCTCATTTCCCTCAGGCCGTGGCTCCGCCAGAACAAGGCGCTGATCGAGGGGTTCACCAAAGTCCTTTTGAAGCTGAAGGCGGAGAAGGGCGCCAAATTCACCTTTGTATGCATGCAGAGCATCCGCGAGCACGACCGCCAGATCGCGGGGCCGGTGGCCAAGCGGGTGGGGGGCGTGGTGGTGGAGCCGCGCGATTTTCCGGAGTTGGTCGGGCTTTTGGAGCAGGCCGAATTCGCCATTGGCATGCGCTACCACTTTCTCATCGCCGCCCTCATCGCCAAAACGCCCACCTTGGCGCTCAGCTACAGCCCCAAGGTCCAAAGCCTGTACGAGGACGATCTGGTTCCCTACAGCCTTCCTGTGGAGGGGTTCGCGCCCGAGTCGCTGGAAAAAAAGCTGACCCGCCTTTCCGTGGAGTACAATCGTTTCAAGATCTACGCCAAGCGCCATGCGCAGGATTTGGCCGAAAAGGCGTCCAAAAACCCGGGATTTTTGGAGGAGTTCATAAAAAGGTTGACCAATCCCCCTGAAACTGATAAATTGTCGCAGCAATGAACGGGTAGATGCTTTTGATGCCCTTGGGCACTTATCACTTCTATCACTTCTATCACTTATCACTTCGAATTATGTTTGCCATCGTCGAAATCGCCGGAAACCAGTACAAGGTCAAAAAGGGGGATGTGGTCACCACTGAAAAGCTCAAGGGGCACAAAGTGGGCGACAAGGTGAAGACCGACCGCGTGTTGCTCCGCGCCGAAGGATCCAAGGCCGAAATCGGCGAACCCTTTGTGGCCGGCGCCAGCGTAGAATTCGAGGTGAAGGAGTTCGGCCTCGGCGAGAAGATCCGCGTGTTCAAGAAGAAGCCCAAGAAGCGCTACGTGCGCACCCAGGGCCATCGCCAGCAGTTCACGTCCATCGAAATCAAGGAAGTGAAATAAATATTGTTTTTTTCGGAACCCTCCTCACCTCCCTTAACCCAAGGGAGGAATTTTTTGTTTGTTTTTTTGGGTTGGGCTCCGACGTTCGTCGGAGGGGTGTGTCCCCCTCTGGATTAGAGGGGGTGAGGGGGAGTCCATTGGTTATTGATCAGGGGGATCATAATCACCCTGAAAATCGACAGTTTTTAATAAATAGATAGATGATCTGACAATATTTTTTAATTGTTGCCATTTTTTTGCGATTTTTTCCTTGGTTTTTTAGAGACGGGAAGCGTACAATATTTAGGTAGCACCATTTAGGTTTTTAAAATAAGGCTTATACGACGAAGCAAAAGCGAAGGCGTATAGGAAAATAAAAAACAAAGTTTCCATGCGGAATTTAATTGGTCGCCATACCCATTTTTACCTCTTAGCGCTGTTTTTGGCGTTGGGGGTTGTGTTGGCGAACCAAAATGCTACGGCGCCCGAAGGGGTGCATGCGGCCAGCGAAACCGTGACCTGCTCCGGCACTTCGGGCGCGCCCACGGCGGTGGACGAGGCGAGCTTGGCAGGGGATGATGTGACGTTCAGTGGCACCGGTTGGTGCGCTCTGGATGCCTCGATCAGCTTTGCATCC
>CAZURX010000202.1:0-1880 GCA_964623015.1 uncultured Candidatus Peribacteria bacterium | reverse complement strand
GCTTGAAGAGAAAGTCTATGAATTGTTGAAAACAGCCTGAAAAAGAGTAAGAATGTCAACCCAACCAATTCCGAAATTAACGCCGCAAGAATATTTGCGAATTGAACGCGAGCAGCCGTATAAAGCGGAAGTATATGACAAAGTGGAGTGGGAACACAACGTACAATGACCAACGATCTGAAGATCATCAAACAGCTTGAGAAACAGATTGGCAAGCCATTACCCCGTTTAGAACGCATTGATCTTGAACATTCCCCCTATCCTCCTTACTTCGGCTATATGCTTGTGGAACCTGACATTTTCGGTGTCGGCGTGGACGGTATGAAATTGAGAAAAGGGATCAAGCACGTATTTGAGAAAAAATAAGCGCTGGCTGAAGTGTCATGCTGAAACATAAAAGGAAAGGCAGAACATGGACTGGCAACAAGATATTCATTCTGATCCGGAAATCTTAGTCGGCAAGCCTGCCATCAAAGGCACTCGGCTTTCAGTGGAATTCATTCTACGGTTGTTTGATAATGGGTGACGATATGTGCTAGTTGGCAAACCCTTTGATTTCAAGCAAAGGCAAACCCATAATCGAGTTAAAATAGTTCGCGAGATTGAAGGCCGTCAATTTCCCGATCATTTTGGTGAGCAACCCTTGAACGGACCGGCAATACGTCCAGTTGGCATTGAAGGTTTCGGTCAAGACGGCATTGGCCGTTTCAATCTGTTTGCGAACCTTGCGAAGCAGCTCATTCAGTCCCGTTTCGGGCAGGTCCTTCTCGGGATGACGCTGAATAGCGTGAAGCTCAATGCCATAGTATTGGTGCAGTTTTCGGGCATACTCCTCCCCAATATAGGCTTTGTCGCCAATGATGATAATGGTCAGGTGATGCATGCCCAGTTCGATCAGTTCCTCTAATAACAAGGGGAGCCCCTGACTATCATGCGGCGCCGCGGGCGTCAGGATAAACGCGACGGGAATCCCGCGGGGATCCGTCAACAGGTGACATTTGAACCCATAATAATATTCTTTGAGGGAGGCGCAATACCCCACATTCGCCGCATATTCGAAGGGGCAGGTGGACCCCGAAAGACGCGGTAACCGGAGTAAGCGGAGCGGGAAACTGTCCACCAGTCGAGTCCGGTCACAGGGCACATCCAATTGGAACAGGAATTGCTGGCGGATTGACTCCATCACGAGTTTCAGGCGGCGGAGACGACGGCCATACCGGGTGCGGCTACATAAGTGGGGGAACAGGTACCGATAGTTTTTAGAGACCGAGCGCCACCAGGCCCGTTCGGAATTTTCGCCCTTGAGTTCCCCGACAAGGGCGATGGCGATGACTTCGGAATCGGCGAATTCAGGGTCGCCATTCGGACTGCGGCGCAGGGCTTTTTGTGACCCAAACAACAATTGATAATAATCATCCACCACACAAAAGGTGACACAAAACAGTTCTTCTAACGACATGGTGTCTTTGTCTAACGTTTTGATATAGTCGCGATGTTCCATCGTCGAACCTCCTGGCTAAAATGTGTGCGGTTTGAATGTGAACGTGAGGGGTTCTCTTTATCATGCCTACATGTCTGTGGCAAGCATTTTTTCTAAGGAACATCAACTAGCACATATCGTTAAATAGGTGTCGCAGATGCGGCGGATGTCCTCTTCGGACAGTTCGCAATTCTTTTTGCCGAGATTTTTGCGCAACGGCTTAAACCATTGCGTCGCGTCAATCAATTGCGCCCGACCGCGGCGGTGTTCCGGCTTGCGGTTCGAGAGCACCCAGATGTAGGTGGCAATGCCAGTGTTGTAGAACAGGTTGAGCGGCAGCGCGACAATTGCTTCCAGCCAGTCGTTTTCGATGATCCAGCGCCGGATGTTGCTCTCGCCC
>CAZURX010000201.1:0-1899 GCA_964623015.1 uncultured Candidatus Peribacteria bacterium | reverse complement strand
GCTCGATATCAATGGCGATTTTTTGTCGGACGCCCAGGACATAAACAAAATGCAGGTCAGCGACACGGCGTACACGGATCACACGCCCCCCTATCCGCCCACTGATTTTAAGGCGACCTTGGCCGAGGATCTGAAAAGCGTGTCGTTAAGCTGGAAGGGTTCGCCCGATTGGGATGTCATCGGGGTGGTGCTGGACCGAAAGCGGGTGCGTGATGGATTCACCCAAGACAAGAATGTCTTGAACAATTCCATTTTGACCTCCTATGTCGATACCGACATCCAAACAGGCGATGTGATCACCTACAAGCTGTATGCCACGGACAACGCCAATTTCAGCGATTCCCTAAGCTTGACCGTCGAAGTGAAAGCTCCGACTCCTGTGGTCACTCCCGCCGAGCCAACCACGCCATCCATCCCCACCGCCCCCGAAACCCCCACCACCAACACCGAACTGAGCCTGCTCACCAGGCTTTTTGGCTACTACGAGGTCCGCCAAGCCATCAAATGCCGCGAGGGGGTCAGCCCCACGGATAGCGCCTGTTTGTGGGCCAAGATCGATGTGATCTACGCCCAAACGCTGTTGAATCGCTCAGACGTGGATATTTCGCTTACCGCGCGCGATCTGGAGCTGATGGCCCTTCGTATCGTTTGGCCCGAAGGCCGCTACCAGACGAAGTGTGTGGAGGCCACAGTGCCCGATAAATCCTGCGCGGCATTGGAACGGTCGATCAAGCGCGTGCATTATTTTATTGATTAGCGGTAAGTCGTTGGCTATAATCAGACCTCGATTTACTAGTTATCCTGCTATGAAGACATTTTCCAAAATTATCGTCAGTCTTTTGGTGGCCATGGTTTTGGCTTCCTGTGGATCAAAATGGAACATTAAGGTCGAACTTTCCCCCGAGGAGCGTGCCGCCGCGCAAACCGAGATCGCGGACATGAAGTCGGCCATCAAGAATTTCATCGGTCCCGAGGGCGAGATTCCGGGCCTCGAGATCATCCGTTTGGCCAAGGCCTACGAAACGCTGGGCGACCGAAAGGCCGCCATCAATTTGTACGAGTCGTGGGTCAAGGATTACCGCGCCAAGTCGCTTGTGAACAACCTTGGCCGTCTGTACGAGCAGGTCGGCGAATATGAACTGGCGGTCCAGCAATACCAGCGGATCATCGACGAGTACATGGACACCGATTACCTGTACGACATCACCTGGGCCTACATTCACGCCGCCGAGAACTCCAAAGGAAAGGTCTCGCTCGATTACCGCAAAAAGGCCGAAAAGTACTTCAATATTTGGCAGTTGGACAAGAAAAAGACCGACGATCAAACCCAAGAGGCCATCAAGGATCTTAGGGCGAGAGAAGAGGCCATGAAGGCAAAATAGTTTGAATCGCGAAAAGGTCCTTTTGCCCGAAGGTGGGCCGAAGGATCTTTTTTTGAGGGCAAAAACGTGAATTGCGAAATTAGGCTTTTGGCTTTTTTCGGCCCCTTTTTTCATTCCGACCGACCCCGAGCAAGGCCGAGGGGGATCGGAGGAATCCCTTGGCTGACATGGATTGGCAAATGGATAGGGATTCCTCCCGTTCGGCTCCGCTCGGGGCAGGCTTGTAGCTCGGAATGAAAAAAGGGGTCGCAATAGGTTTGCGATCCAAAGACGATTCAGTCCATTGGCCGTCTATTCGTAGTCGGAGGGGCAAAACGGGTGGTCAATTCATTTTTCTTGTCCCCTTTTGGCTTTTTTGCTAACATCCAAACTCGCGAACAAGTATATAAATGAATTTTTTAGTATTTAAAATTTTATTTTATGAATAAATCCGACAGGAAATTCATCACAGGGCTTATCAAGGGTCTCGAAAACAAGTTCGATGGCAAATTTAGAGGTCTCGAGGGTCGCTTCGACG
>CAZURX010000200.1:228-1949 GCA_964623015.1 uncultured Candidatus Peribacteria bacterium | reverse complement strand
TTCGTGCCTAGGCCCTAGGCTTTGAGTTGTCGGCCCTGTTTAGGCTTTCGTGCCTCGACCCTAGAATTTGAACATCAGCGTTCCCTCCTGGTCCGTCCGTCTCACTTCCAACCCTTTCACCTTTTCCATCGTCTCGGGCGCGGGGTGTCCGTATTTGTTCGCGGCCCCCGCGGAAACCACCACGGTGGTGGGTGAAACTGCCCCCAAGAAGCCGTCCGAGGTCGAGGATTTGCTCCCATGGTGGCCCAGTTTCAAGATTTCTGCGCCCACATCCTCGCCCGCGGCCAAAACCTCCGATTCCTCGGGAAGCTCGGCGTCCCCGTTCAAAAGGGCGATCGAACGAGTGTCATTTTTCCCGCAAATCCCACTCGTCCCGCCACCCCCGCAATTCCCAGTTTTTTGTACCAGCCGCACCATGGTGGAGGTGTTGTTCTTGTCGTTGGGCGACTGGCCGATCCAGCTTTGGTTTTTGAGGGGATAAATCACATCCAAAAACAGGTTCTGGCCAATCTGGAGGTCTTGGTCGCTGCTTGCGAAATCGATGGGAATCCCGGACGCCTTGGCTTGATTCAAAAAGTCTTGATACATGGAATCCGTGGAGACCACCCCGGTCATCAGGATTCGCTCAATCCGGTATTTCTGGAGCGTGTCCAGAATCCCCGCAAAATGGTCCCGGTCCGGATGGGAAAGAATGAACAGATCGATCGACTTGTCGAAAAAATCCATATTTTCCCCCAAATCGTCCACGGTTTGGCTACCAATGCCGGCGTCGATCAGAATCTGGTGTTTTTCGGCGGTCTTGATCAAAATGGCGTCCCCCTGCCCCACATCCAAAAAACGGATCGAGGGGGCCTCGCCAATTTGAAAGGCCTGAAGGGACGCCAGGGTTAGAGCCCCGAACCCCACGCCATAAAACCATCCCCATGTTTTTCGGCTTAGTTTGAACATCCCTCAGGAAGAGCAGGGGTCACTGAATGTATTGCAGTCTTGGAGTCAGCTTAAAAACACGCTGGGTTTCTTCTCGGGAAAGTTTTACAAAAATTTGTTCCTGAAAAAAAGGATTGGGCTGATTTTCCGAATTCGGTTTCGGGATCCCGTAAATCTGGCGCACCCGCTCCCAATCGGCATCTGTCATATTGTCAGGAATTTCTAATGTACACATGTGTTGTCGAGTCAATGATGGTGCATAATGTATTAGAAATTGGACAATTTGTCAAACAATATTGATCGCTTAAAAATTCAATTGGAATATTAGGTTTATTTTTAAGGTTGTTTATAAAATAAAAACCCCCTCCCAGATTCCTGCCTGCGCAGGAATGAAAAGGGGTTTTTTAACTGGGCAACTTTAGTAAATAGGTTTTTCCTCTTCCCTTCTCCTTCAGGAGAAGGTGCCCTCCGTAGCCTTGGCGAAGGAGGGCGGATGAGGATTATAGGATGTTCTTTTTCTTCTTCCTGCGTAGCAGGCGTTTGGCGGCCGCGAGGCTTCCGAGCAAGAGGAGTCCAGCGCCGGCGCCCGTTTGGGGCAGGCGGATGGATTTCACCACGCCCGTGCTTTCGTTGCCGGAGGCGTCTTTGGTTGTGATTTTGAAGGTGTATTCCTTGCCGCCGTCCAAGTTGGCCACTTCGTTCTTGGCGACCAAGGGGCCAAGGGGTTTGCCGGCGTCATAGTTTTTTCCGCGATCCATACTCATATAAAGGATTTGGTCCACAAGGTCTTTCGC
>CAZURX010000200.1:0-218 GCA_964623015.1 uncultured Candidatus Peribacteria bacterium | reverse complement strand
CCAGCTCATCATGATCACGAACTGCTCCAGATCCTTTTTGAAGGAGAGCAACAGGTTGGAAATGTTTTCGGGGGGGGTGGTGTCTGCCAAGACAATGGCCTTGTATCCATCCACCAGGTCGCCGGTGCAGTTTTTGGTGTCCACGGCCTTGTTGTAGTCCTCCATGGTGGCATAAGTGTTTTTAACAACCTTGCATTCCATGTTGGAGCCGGCGAACA
>CAZURX010000199.1:0-1959 GCA_964623015.1 uncultured Candidatus Peribacteria bacterium | reverse complement strand
AAAATTGGTTGGTTTTGTGAATGTCTGTAAAAAAATTAATCTTGGCTTTTTTTTGTAAACATCGTTTATCCTGATCTTGAAGTTAACGTAAAGGTAAATAAAAATCAATCAGGGAAACCCTGATATTTTGCTTCGAAAAACCTGAATCTGGATTTGCAAAAAAGAAAGGATGCCGGGAAGGCATCCTTTCTTAGAGGTGTAGGGTTTTTTAGAAGGGCTTTTACGCCCTGCGTGTCACAGATTAGAAACTGTTCAAAAATTAATGATTCTTTTTGATGGAGTAATTCCATTCGCCATGAAAAGATTCCGGGTGGTAGCTGAGAGCCTTCATTTCGGCATCCGGAACTTTGATTCCCTTGGGATATTGATTCGTATCCAAAGAGGCCCGTACTTTTAGCCCGGTGCGTGTACTCGTGGATTCTATCAGGTTGACGATCACCTCATGGCTGATGAGAGGCCGTCCTCGCCAGTTCAGACTGATGGCACTGAACAGTCGATGCTCTATCTTGTTCCATTTGCTGGTCCCCGGCGGGAAATGACTGACGAGAACTTCCAATCCGGTCTCGTTCGCGAACTTCTGCAACTCAACCTTCCAAAGCCGGACGCGTGCGCCATTGCTCCCCCCGCTGTCCGCCGTGATCATCAATCGCGTCGCATCCGGATATCTTTCTTTTCCCATCATGTACCACCACCGGCGAATACTTTCCACGGCGAAAACCGATGTGTCATGATCGGTGCCGACATTCACCCAGGCCTCATTATTCTTCAAATCATAGACGCCATACGGAGCGACCTTGCCAAGATCTTTATCAATAAAATCGTGGACCTTGACTTTCACCGGGTCTCCCTTGGGCCGATAGGATTTACCTTGGTTTTTATATGGCCCGACAAGTTCCTTTTTCTTTGTGTCCACCGATATCACCGGTTGCGCATGTTCCTGGCATTCCTTGGCTCGCGAAGCAATGAATTGAAATTGAGCGTCCCGATCCGGATGAGCGGTGCCCTCAAGTGTCTTTTTGTTTCCTTGCAGACTATAGCCTTGCTCCGCCAGCAGGGCTCCGACCGTAACATGACCAACTTTATATCCCCTGGCTTGAAGCGTCGCAGCAAGTGTTCGAAGGCTTTGGGTGGTCCACAAGAGCGGGGACTCCGGATCGCCCATCGTACTGGTTTCAACGAGATTTTTCAAAACCTCAAGCAAGGTTTTGTCTTTTTCCTTGAGCGGTTTTCTTCCTGCTCCCGCACGTCTAACACGACCCTTGGCCAAAGGGGAGTCCCCGGCCAATTCTTTTATCCCGGCAATAATAACACCACGCGAAATCCCTGTAACCTCATGAACCAGCTTAAGGCCGCCCCTGCCATGGGCCTTGGCCTCGGATGCCGCCCAAAGGCGTCGCCCTTTCTCGTCAAGGTGGGGCCATATAACATTATGTCGGATACGCATTCGCTCAACTGTTTCCATGCCCAGCATAATGCCAAAAATGGAAATAAAAGTCTATGTTATTTTTGAACAGTTCCTAAACGCCGGCACCGTTATCTGTTTCATATCAAACTCCCAGGGTTCCCACTGGGTGGTAAGATCCTGGATGATTCCTTTTGTGCCTGAAACTGTAGCCTCTTTCTGGTCCCGGATAAACAGATCGGCAACATGGAGATCATTTACGGGAACGTGAAGAACCACGGGCTCATCGACAACCTGCCCGCCGAGGCCATCGTCGAGGTTCCGATTCACGTTGACAAGAACGGGCTGCAACCCATCAAGGTCGGCTCGCTGCCGCCCCACTTGGCCGCCATCAACCGCGCACAGATCGCCGTTCAGGAACTCGCCGTGCGCGCCGTTCAGGAGCGGGATCCCGAGCGGGTCTTCCATGCCATGGCGCTGGACCCCCTCTGCGCCATGTCCTGCACCCTCGACCAGATCCGCGCCGATCACGCCTTGCTGCGCCGCATGTTGCCCCC
>CAZURX010000198.1:0-1991 GCA_964623015.1 uncultured Candidatus Peribacteria bacterium | reverse complement strand
CATTCCTCAGCTCAAGGCCAAAGCCCGCCGCCTGCAAATGGAGCACGGCCTTGATATGATCATCCTGGATTACCTCCAGCTGATGAGCACTGGCACCCCGGCCTATCAAGGAAACCGCGTGCAGGAGATATCCGAAATTTCACGCTCCCTCAAGGAACTGGGTCGCGAGCTCCATGTGCCTATTTTGGCCCTCTCTCAGCTTTCGCGCGCCGTCGAGCTCCGAAACCCCAAAATCCCCCAACTTTCCGATTTGCGCGAGTCTGGCGCCATCGAACAAGACGCCGATGTGGTGTTGATGCTCTATCGTAAGGATTATTACGAAGAAAATCTTTCCGAAGATGAAATAGGTGTGACCGAAGTTTTTGTGCGCAAGCACCGCAACGGCCCCACAGGAAAGGTGGAGCTTCGCTTCGACAAGACCCAAATGCGCTTTTTTGACATCGATCGGCGCCACAAGGTCGGCGACTTCGACTAAATATTAAGATTATTACGATGATCACGATGATTAGGATTATTAAGAGGAAAAATTTATAATTTTAGGTTTTAGGCAATTTTTAAATTTCGAGTTCGGCATTCGTCGATGTAAATCAATTGCTGGCTCGACAAAGGGGGTGCATCCTAATAATCGTAATAATCCCAATCATCCTAATTATCTTACTCAAATGACTCACGTTCCCAAATTGATCGCCGTTTTCGGATGGGGCACGCTCGCCTTCCTGATTACCCTTTTGCTGACACCCGCCTTTTTAAGGTTGGCCTTTCGTTTCAAGCTGGGCAAACAAATCCGGGATGTGGCGATGGACGGAAAAGAAGCAACCGTTTTTCGGGAATTGCACGCCAAAAAAAGCGGCACTCCCACCATGGGCGGGGTGGTCATGTGGGGTTCGGTGCTGATTGTGGTCCTGATTTCCCGCCTTTTGGCCCTATTTGGCTGGCTTCCCAGCTCCCTGCTGAATCGTGGCGAGGTCTACCTTCCCCTTTTCACATTGGTGGCCGTGGGAATCCTGGGAGCTGTGGACGACTTATTCAACATCTTTCAGGTCGGGGGGGGGAAAGGAATCAAGGCAAAACCAAAATTCCTGCTGCTCACCGCCTTCGCCATGGTGGGCGCCCTGTGGTTCTACTATAAGCTGGGCTTCTCGAGCATCCACATCCCTCGCGTCGGCGATTTTTCGATTGGCCTGTGGTACATCCCCCTCTTTATCCTGGTGATCGTCTCCACAGCCAATGCGGTCAACATCACCGACGGACTGGATGGCCTGGCGGGCGGGCTTTTGGTGTTCGCCTTTATCGCATTCGGGGCCATTGCCTATGCCAAAGGCCTCATGATGTTGAGCCTGTTCTGCGGCATCATGATCGGTACGCTCATCGCCTTCCTATGGAACAACGTGCCTCCGGCCCTCTTTTACATGGGAGACACGGGCGCATTGGCCTTCGGGGCCACGCTGGGGGTCATCGCCATGATGACGAATTCCCTGATCGTCCTGCTGATCGTCGGCGGCGTTTTCATCGTCGAAACGCTTTCGGTGATCGTTCAGCTCACGTCAAAAAAGCTTTTTGGCAAAAAAGTTTTCCTGATCGCCCCCCTGCACCACCATTTCGAGAAAAAGGGCTGGGGCGAATCCAAAGTGACCATGCGGTTTTGGATCATCGGCGGCATGCTCGCCGTGGTCGGCCTCATCATTGGCCTAATCGGGATGGGAAACGGATAGTGGGATAAATTTGAGGGCGGCCCAATTAGGTCATCCATTAGGTCTCCCATCAGGTCCTCGATTGGAAATGGGTTTAGCACCTTGAAAAAAGGCCATTTTTTTGGTATAATAATCGGATAACCAAAAAACTGTGCCTACTGCGGAAAAAACACCGGCCCCTAAGGAAAGCCTGGCGCAAAGGGCTTTGGATAAGGTAAGCAAGCTCAAGGTTCGTGTGGACAGCGCATTTGAAACTGGCAAAAAACTGGTGGTTTTCGCCACGCGGGACCGATTGGCGCT
>CAZURX010000197.1:0-1992 GCA_964623015.1 uncultured Candidatus Peribacteria bacterium | reverse complement strand
CATTTCAGGCATTTTTTTGGGTGGGCATAGCAAAAGGGGTTAGTTCATGGCTTTAGGATAACAAGAAAACGATTTTTCACCCACAGCTAGGGGTTACAGTGTCTCTGATGGAGGACCTAATTGAGGACTGACAGAGGACCTGATGGGTGAATATTCGTGACCAAACTGGCAATTGGATCCTCGATTAGGTCCTCTTTTGCCTTTGCAAAAAGGCCCACCATCAGGTCACCAATGAGAAAGATTCGATAAGCACTATTTCGGTCGAGCCTTTTTGGGCAGAATGCATTCCCCGCTTCCGCCATCCAACGCCTTTTTGAACTCGAGTTCGTAGATGTGCAGGAACGCCAGCGTGAGCGTCAGGATGAAGGGGCCGAAAATCAAACCCTTGAGGCCGAAGGCGAAAGTGCCGCCCAAGATCACCAAAAGAACCGCGAGCGGGTGGAGCGCGGTGGAGGAGCCGATCAGGTAAGGCTTCACCATATTGTCCGTGGTTCCCACCAATATAATGCTCCATGCCGTAAGGAACAGGGCGGCGATCCAATGCTTGGTGATCAAAAGGAAAATGACCACTGGCACCCAAACGACGGCAGTTCCCACAAAGGGGATCACCGAGAAAAGGGCGGCGATGGATCCCCAGAAAGCGGCATTGTTGATTCCCACAATCCAGAATCCAAGCCCCGCCATGAGCCCTTGGGCGATGGCCGCGCCGAAGATTCCGTAAATGATGCCGTAGCTCAAACGGGAAAGCTTGCTGAACAGCTCCTTGCGGTATTTTTCCGACATCGGCAAAAGGGAATTGAGATAGGCGACAAACCGCTCGCCGTCTTTCAAGAAATAGAACATGGCCAGCAAGAACACGATGGAATGGAGGAGCAATAGGGATAGGTTCTTGAGGACTCCCGTGGCATTGCTGAGTATGAAGGTGCTGATCGCTCCCACGAAATTCTTGGCGGTGGACATCACATCCGCGGTGGAAATCGGGGCGTATTTTCCCAACTTCTCGATCCAATCCTCAAGCAGGCCGTCCTTGAGCATGGAGGGAATCAGGTGGATATCCATGCTGGTGATGGAGTTGATCCGATCGCTGAAATTCACGAACGCGTCGGTGGCCTGCCCCGCGATGAAGAAAAAGAACGCGGTGAAAGGCCCCAAGATGACCACAGCCACCAAAATGAGCGACAACAGGGCAGAAAAGGTGGAGGGGATATGGATCTTTTTGTTCAAAAGGCGATGCACCGGGAAAACCGCGGTGACCAGAATGGCCGCGATCATCAAGGTGCTCAGGAATGCGTTGAGGGAGATCACCAACATCACGATCAGCAAAAGCAAAACTCCTAGGAGGAAATACTTTTGGACATTGATCACCTCTGAATTTTTTGTTGGCATAATGTTTGGATTATGGCTGAATTGATTTTAACCGAAAGTAATAGAAATTCAAAGGTTCGAAATTCGAAACTCGAAACTCGAAATTTGCGATTTTTTTTAAAATTTAAAACTTAAAATTTTTGATCAATTTCCTTCCCTCGTGCCAAGCCAAAAGCACCAGGGCGCCGATCGCCGGATACATCCAGTCATGCAGGCTCATGCGATCGAACCCGAACTGAACATTCATATGGGGCGGAACTCATGGTTTTATTTCAGGCCTTCACAGGTCGGAGGTTCAGATATAGTTTGAGTATTTCATGCAAAACCAAAAGAATTATCGCGCCAACAATCGCATACGACCAATGCTCTAAGCTGATGGCTTCAAATCCGAACCAAACACTCAAGACTGGAATATTGACAAGGGCCCACACGGCGGCGGCGGAGATCAAGACTGAAATCCAAAGCTTCGCGTTGGTAAATAAATAACGGGAAAAAACAGTTCGCGCCGTTCTGCCGGAGACCACGTTCACTAATTGACACACGACAAGTGCCGAATAGGCCATCGCATGGGCCTGGGCAGTATTTTTGGTTTGGCGGTAAACCAGAATAAAGCAGACTAAAGCAATG
>CAZURX010000196.1:0-1992 GCA_964623015.1 uncultured Candidatus Peribacteria bacterium | reverse complement strand
ACCGAATTATTATCTACACGCTGGTTTTCGGTAACCTTTTCATTTATCTACAACGAGACATTGATTCCATTCAAAATTTCGTGTAAAATTTCAGTTGAAATAGGCTTTCGGCCGTGGTTTTCGCACCACACGTGGCGGGAGGTCTATTTTTCAAGGTTCTCGGATTGGAAACACCGAAATGAACCATTTTTGGTCATTGGATTTATCTTCCTTGATCTGAACGGTAAACTGCTCACCATCGGCGGTCATTCCAATAAAACGGTGCAATATCTCATGGGGCCGATTTGGGTTTGTCGTTGAAATGGGGCATAAAGAAGAATGTCGTATCAGATCAATAGCACAAGGGAACAAACGAAGCCTCCGAGTTCGGTCGCCCCAATTCTTTTGATCCAAATGCTGCCAAAACAGCCCCAGGAATATTTTGGATTTCCTGAAATAGGCCGATCTCACATGCGGTCGCCGCTTGGAGCGGGATTGGATTTTCCTGTAAAAAGCGTGAGCTTTCCGGTAGATCTCAAGGTAATTGGTGCCGGGCAGTTTGTGGAATGTGGACCGATAGGCCTTCATATTTCAAAAAATCGGATGGATACAAAAAAATGGAGTTTAAATGTAGCTCAACTGGGGTTGTCTGGCAATAGAAGCCATCCGAACTCGGCACTCATTCCCTGATGGGCGTGCTTTTGCAGGATTCCGTGATAGCTTCCAGCATTTCGAATGCTCAGGCGTCTTGAGATTCGATGTCGGTTCCGCCTGTTCAGCTTTCTGCCGTTGGGATGGTTCACCACGCCCAAAAACTTGAGACCCTGCCGAACTTTGAGGATCCTGTCGCTCTTCGGATTCACCGACAGTTTCAGATTTTCCTCTAAAAATCGGATGGTCTTGGCCCTATGCGCCCTCAGCCTTCCCAGATCGGGGTCGACAAGGATAAAATCGTCCCCGTTGCGGTTGCCATTCAAGGCGTTGCCGGTTTGCATGATGGCGGCTATCCGATCTGAATCTACAGTCGCAACCATAGCTCAGGCATTGGTTTGCTTTCTGACCCACTTCCTGCGTGAGCGACCGTCACTCAATCCTAAGGGTTCAAGAGTTTTAGATGCTTCCCTCAGACCCATCTTTTACCTGTCAAAGACGGGAAAGATCTAGGCCCTTTTCTTGGGAAAATACATCTTTACGGTAGCCTTAGCAGGATTTGACCCTAGCCAGGTTTCTATTCACCGTTTGCGATAGATTACAGTGAGAAAAAAGAAAACAAAAGCCCCGAACCACTCGCCATGCTCGGGTTCGGAGCCAAAAAATCAAGGTTAAATTTCAAGAAAGGACCAAAGTTCAAAGCCTAAGCCTTTTGAACCCTTAGCACGCAACGAAACCCGCAGCCGTCGTCGAGATCCCGAGCATCGAACCGGAAGACGCCGACAACGCCCCCATCGCGGAGGCCATACAAGGCGTCGCGTGATTCCAAAATATCCCCGGGCGTCTTTAGCCAGCTCCATGAGTCGGTGTCGAAATCGCCCAACTCCTGCAAATGACGATATTGGGCCTCATCCATGAGGTCGACCCCCATCTCGCGGGCACGATCAGCGGCCTGGCGATAGGTCACGTTCCGGTGGCCCTTGGGGCTTTCATGCGAAAAGTCGACGAAGACAAACTCGCCATTCTCAACCCCAAGCAGATCCGGCTCGCCGCCGGTTTCCTCCAGCTTTTTCAGGGAGGCAATTTTTTCGGGGTGCGCGACAAGAGCCCTCTCCACTTCGGCCCATTCTACTCCCTCGTGACGCTCGGGGTACGCCTCGAAGCGGGACTTGAGGGTGCCCATAAGGGCCGATTCGGACTCGCGGGCCTTCTCCTTCGAAAGAAGGGCCTCAAGGCGGCTGCGGAGCGCCGGGGGCACGCTTTCGAGATTCTCGAGGGTTTCCACGGCGGCCTCGGGGCTGGCTTGGACAGTGGCCATTGATTTTTCAATATTCTTTCCTTTGTGGAGCATAAGGAGTAATT
>CAZURX010000195.1:0-2019 GCA_964623015.1 uncultured Candidatus Peribacteria bacterium | reverse complement strand
ATCTTTGGCTCGACATCATCCGGGAACTTTCGAATGAAATCCAGCGCGCCAATTTGATCACATGGTTTAAGAATACGGCTGTTTTGTCGTTGGAGGAGGGGGTCATGACCATCGGTCTTCCGTTGCAGTTCTCGCTGGACCAGCACAAGCGAAATTACGCGGACGCCACCCTGAAGGCGGCCCGAAAGGTCTTGCCCGAAGTGAAATCATTGGTCTACGAGGTGGTCATTGCCCTCAACAACAACGATCCCCGTGTGGTTGACCTGGCGCAGTATTTCCCCGAGAAGGTGTCCCGCAAGCTCCCGGGAAAGGCCGAAATCAAGATCAACGGCGAAGTGGTGTCTAAGGCGCTGAATACCCATTACACCTTGGAAAACTTTGTGGTGGCCCCCGAAAACCGGTTGGCCCACGCCGCGGCCTTGAACGTGTCCAAGTATCCCGGCGAGAACTACAACCCCTTGTTCGTGTACGGCGGAGTCGGCCTCGGCAAGACCCACCTCATCCAGGCCACGGGTCGCGAGGTGCTCAGGAACGATCCGAAAAAGGTGGTGGTCTACACCACATCCGAGGTTTTCACCAACGAACTGATCGAGGCGATCCAGTCCAAGAACATGAACAAGTTCCGCAACAAGTACCGCAAGGTCGATGCCCTCATCATCGACGACATCCAGTTCATCGCCAACAAGGACCGCACTCAGGAGGAGTTTTTCCACACCTTCAATGCGCTCACCGAGTCGGGCAAGCAGGTGATCATCAGCTCCGACCGCCCCCCGCACGAGCTCACGCTCCTGTCCGAACGTCTCGTTTCCCGCTTTTCCGCCGGCATGATCGTGGATGTGAAGATGCCCGACTACGAGGCCCGCATCGCCATTCTTAAAAACCGCTGCCAAGAGGCGCAGGTGTTCGTGAACGACCAGGTGCTGGAGTTTATCGCCTTCAACATCGACACCTCGGTTCGCGCCCTCATCGGCGTGCTCAACCAGGTCATCGCGCGGTACGAATTGGAGAACGAGGCGCCCACCGTGAAGTCCGTGTCCGAGATCATCAAGCACACCAAGAAGGAGGTGAAAATGATGGGGTATGTTTCAAGCGACCCGACCCCCCAGCGCGCGGTCACCTTGGATCGCCTCACCGACTTGGTTTCCGAATACTATTCTTTGCCCAAGAGCGAGGTCTTGAGCGAATCCCGCGCGCGTGAATGCCTGATTCCCCGGCAAATCATCATGTACTTGGCCAAGACCCGCCTGCATATGCCGCTGGTCAAGATCGGGCAGGGGATGGGGAACCGAAACCACACCACGGTGATGCACTCCATCGGCAAGATGGAGGTCCAGCTCAAGAACGACCGCCAGTTGCTGTGCGACATCAACGCCATCGCCAAAGAGGCGGGAATCCACTAATAGCAAGCGATAAGCGGTAAGCTATAAGCAGTAAGCAAGCTCAAAAAGGGCTTATAGCTTACCGCTTACCGCTATTCGGTTATCGGCAAAACGTCTCGATGAAGCTTCCGCAGAAATGCGCCAGCTCGTATTTCATGTTAGCCACGTCCTGCGCCGAGATCGGTTCCTCCACCACGCTGTCGTGGAGCATCTGGGAGGATCGGTTGTGGGTCTTCGCGAGGTCCGCGGTGGTCTTTTCAATATGGGCCGAAAGCGTCATCTCCGCCTCGCAGCGGTTGCAGCGCACGTCGAACGTGCAGTCGGACCCCACGATGTCCGTGATCACGATGTTGTTCGGCAAAATCCTGGTTTTGCACTGGGGGCAGTCCAGGGTCTGGGAGATCTGCTCGATGATCTCGTGGATGTCGTGGTGGTTCACTTTGTTTTTTATTATTTGATTCAGGATTCCCGATTCCAGATTCCCGTTTTTGCAGTTTTGCAATCGCCAATCTGCAATCGGAAATCGTTTTTAGGGAAATCTAAACATTATAGCATTTTTGGACGGGAAATACAATGGTCAAAACGCAGGACTGTAACGTAGGCCTGTGGGTTTCATTTGTAGTTCCGGAAGTAAAAGAGT
>CAZURX010000194.1:0-2021 GCA_964623015.1 uncultured Candidatus Peribacteria bacterium | reverse complement strand
GTATTGCGAAGGTGTTGAAACAACACCGAAGTCACACGGAATTGCCGGACGCAGCACCGAACAAGAATCGGTCCCGGCATAACCCGGCCATTTTCTGCGGAAAATGACCATATGTCAAGGTATTTTTGTGGAAGCTGGGGTTCTGTCATAGGATGCGGAACGTATTCCAGAGCTCAGTGCTCCCGAGTTTTAAGTAGGCAAGGCTTGCAGGGAGCGGAATGCCTGGTTGAGTGAACATTGTTATAGCTGAAGGAAGTAGTTGCCGATTCTTGCCAGGTTCATGACACGGTCGGCTCGTGTATTGGCTTTGAGTTGCTGGGCGAGTTCAAAGGTCTCTGCCGCGGCACCGAAGGCACAGAGCAACACGTAGGCAAGCGCAATGATGCAAAAGTGCCGGTCGTGGCGCTCGGGTTGGGAGAGGCGCACCCGGTCTAATCCCAACCCCCAGTCGCGATTCTTCAGGTCTCTGAACATGGCTTCTGTCCACATGCGCCGCTTGTAGCATCGGACGATCTCGGCGGGCACAAGTTCCAGGCTGGTAACGAGATACCACGCCTCGTCGGCTTTGCGCTCGAACACGGTGACCAGCCGAATCGGCCCGAATTCTTGTTCATCCATCGTTCCCCAACCCCAGTCGCGCGGGCGTCGTCCACGGCGTATCCCCAGTTCTTTGAGCGTACCCATGTGGTGTTCCACGCAGACCTGATGAATGTGGGACAATCGCTGCACGAAGTGCCATCCCCTCTTTTGAATGTCGCCAAGCCAGCGTGCATGCCCAAAGCCTCGGTCCGCGATGAGAATGGGGGTTATACCAGGCGGACACATCCGCGCCAGCATCTTGAGCGCCTTGGTTTCGGCCGCCGTCATGGCCCCCTTGTTTTCTTGCTCGCAAGTGCCTTTTCGGATCGTTAGGCACAAAAACGGAAGCGACCGGCCATCCCGGGGCAACGAAAAGACCAACTGCCGGAATGGATGCAGATCCGTCCAATCCACGAGAATCATGGTCGGTCCCGTAGTCGGTCGCAGGAAAGTGAAGAGGGCGGCAAACACCTGCTCCACCTCTACCTCCTCGTTGCGCAAAAAACGCCAGACCCGTTTAATACAGTGTTTTGCGGCCACGTCGCCCGCCATGGCCCGTCCCAAGGCCAACACCCCCACCCCTTTCATCACCAGCGCAGCGCTGACTATCGCGGCCAGGGTCTTGGCGCGTGAAAGACGCATCCCCTCGACATTTTCCGTGAGCCATGTCAAAATCATTTTCGGGTCGTACATGAGCTTTTCCCTCCGGATGGACCTCGTGTTTTGTCAACTTGAGGCCATTTTAGACGGAGGAGGGCCATGTACGCCCTCTATTTATGCGGCTACTCCAAAACTGGGGATCACTGAGACCATTGAGTGTCGTGTTGGATTCGGTATTAACACAGGTTTATACTCAATGAAGGTGCCAACACATGTCGGGTGGGTCTTCAGAAAGGACACCTTCACAAGGAGCCGAGATGGTCCTCATTCCCGGCGGAACGTTTCTGATGGGCACCAGCGAACATGACGCCATCGAGCTTGCCCGCATCTGTGGATATCACTTCAGTTGGGTCGGCGGGGAGGTACCCCAACGTCGACTCGACCTTCCCCCTTTCTACATCGACAAATTCCCGGTAACGAACGAACAGTTCTATAGCTTCTGCCTTGAAACGAAGCACCCACTCCGTTCGCACTGGAACGGGGCCGCGCCTCCCGATCACCTGATGCGGCACCCGGTGGTGTTTGTCAACAAAGCGGATGCCCTGGCCTATGCGGCGTGGGTGGGCAAAAGACTTCCCACCGAGGCTGAATGGGAAAAGGCCGCACGCGGCGATGATGGACGAGTGTATCCGTGGGGCAATGATTTTCGCCCTGGAGCCTGCCAATGGGACTCAGCCAACACAGCCATTCGGGGCAAAGGGACGGCCAGAATTACAAGCGCGGCGGGCGGCCTCATGCGGATGGTGGTTGATGCCACTGTCCCCGGCACCGCCCAGGTTGAT
>CAZURX010000193.1:0-2101 GCA_964623015.1 uncultured Candidatus Peribacteria bacterium | reverse complement strand
CTTCCCGAAAAAAATGGAGGCCATGCTGATCTTTTCGCTCATCATCCTCTTGTACAGCGGCAAGGATTTTTTCAGGAAGGGAATTCCCAATTTATTGAAGGGACGCCCTGGCATGGACACCTTGGTGGCCTTGGGCGTGGGCACCGCGTTCCTCTATTCTTCCTACAACACCCTGTTCGGAAATGTGGAGACCGAATATTTCATGGATGTGGCGATCATCACCACCTTTATCCTCCTTGGCCGGTATCTGGAGGCAAGGGCCAAGGGCAGCGCCAGCGCCGCGATCCGGAAACTGCTGGAGCTTTCGGCCAAGACCGCCCATCGGATTGGCAAGAACGGAAAAGTCGAGGATGTCCCGATCGACCAGGTGAAAGTCGGCGACCATTTGCGCGTGAAACCCGGTGAAAAGATTCCCGTGGACGGCATGATCATTGAGGGGGTCGCCACCATCGACGAATCCATGGTCACGGGCGAAAGCATCCCCGTGGACAAAAAAACGGGTGACAAGGTGATCGGTTCCACGATCAACGGAAACACGGCTTTCGTGATTGAGGCCAAAAAGGTCGGCAACGAGACAATGCTCGCCCAAATTGTGAAAATGGTGGAGGAGGCGCAAATGTCCAAGGCGCCCATCCAGAAATTGGTGGATGTGGTGGCTGGCTACTTTGCCTGGGGCGTGATCGTGATTGCCATCGGCACATTTCTGGTCTGGTCTTTCGGGATTGGGGTTCCCTTTTCGAAATCGGTCATCTATTCCGTGGCGGTCCTCATTGTCGCCTGCCCATGCGCATTGGGCCTCGCGACCCCCATCTCGATTGTGGTCGGCTCGGGCAAAGGGGCCTCGCTGGGAATCCTGATCAAACGGACCGACAGCCTGGAAAGGGCGCACAAGATCACGGCGATCGCCTTTGACAAGACCGGCACCATCACCAAAGGCCATCCAGAGGTCCAGGAGTTCATCGATCTTTCGGGCGATAAGTCGAATGCTTTGGGGCTGGCGCTCGCCCTAGAGTCCCATTCCGAGCATCCGCTGGCCAAAAGCGTGATCGCCTACGCCTCAAAAAACCAAAAAGGAAAGGTCGCGGAAATTTCAGGCTTCAAGGCACATACGGGATTGGGGGTCGAGGGAAATATCAACGGAAAGACCTATCACTTCGGCAGCGCGCGCCACATGCGTGAGCTTAAGGTCCTGGATTCAAAAACCGAGGCCAAAATCGAAGCACTGAACAAAAAGGGCTACACGGTATTAAGCCTTTCCGATGGCAAAGCCGTGCTTGCGCTTTTCGGCGTGAGCGACAGCGTGAGGGAAACCTCGAAGGAAGCCATTCGCTTGCTCAAAAAACAAGGCATCAAGACGGTCATGCTCACGGGGGACAATTCGACGGTGGCCGAGGCCATCGCCCAAAAGGTCGGGATCGACGAGGTGCACAGCGGGGTGACCCCCCAAAAAAAGGCCAAAATTGTGGCTGAACTCCAAAAAAAGGGCCATGTCGTTGCCATGGTGGGCGACGGCATCAACGACTCCCCTGCCCTGGCCAGGGCGGATGTTGGCATCGCCATCGGGACAGGAACCGATGTGGCCATCGAAACCGGTGACATTGTGCTTGTAAAAGGAGACCTCATGAAGGCCGTGGAGGCCATCGAACTTTCGCGCGCCACGCTCCGCAACATCAAGCAGAACCTGTTCTGGGCTTTCATCTATAACTCCATCGGTCTGCCTGTGGCGGCTGTAGGGTTATTGAATCCAGCGTTCTCGGCGGCGGCCATGGCCTTTTCGTCGATATCTGTCGTTCTTAACGCCTTACGTCTAAAAAAATTTAAAATTAAAAACTAGAAGAGTCCTCCGTAATTTCAACGAAGGGGGACGTTCTCGTCGGTTTCCGTGGTGCTGAACGCCTTTCGGCTCAAGAGATTCAAGGTAAAATTTTAAATGACTGAAAAAGGCTCCGGCCACGCATGGCTGGAGCCTTTTGGCGTAAAAACTATTTTGAAAGGAGCTTTCCCAGCCATCCGAATAGGCTGAATCCCTTCTTGGAATCCTCTGCTTCTGCCTGCAGCTCCTCATGCAGCTGTTTGATGGCCTCCACTTGGGCCTCCAAAA
>CAZURX010000192.1:0-2102 GCA_964623015.1 uncultured Candidatus Peribacteria bacterium | reverse complement strand
AAAGACCGTGAAAACCAACCTGTCCCGCACGTAGCTGCGGGGAGCGGTTTTCACGATTATCTCACCACAATATTCACCAGCTTCCCGGGCACGTAGATTTTTTTGACGACCGTGAGGCCGGCCAAGTGCTTTTGGACACTCGGGTCGGCCATTGCCTCTTCGATGGCGTCCGCCTCCGCTATGCCCATGGCAACCTGCTTGGAGGAGCGCTTTTTGCCGTTCACCGCGAACACCAGTTCAAACGTGTCGTCCACCACCAGGGCTGAATCGTAGGCGGGCCAAGGCTCGTAGGCCAAGGTTTCCTTGTGGCCCAATTTTTCCCATAGTTCCTCGCTCATGTGCGGGGCAAAGGGCGAAAGGATCAGGGCAAAGGTTTCCAGGAACGACTTGGAAAGCGCCTTTTCCTTCATGGCGTCGTTCGCCAGGATCATCATCTGGGAAATGGCCGTGTTGAAATGCAGGCTCTCGATGTCCTCGCCCACTTTCTTGATGGTCTTGTGAAGGGTTTTGTTGAGCGCGGGTGCGACTGGGTCATTGTTCACGGTTCCCTCTTCCAGCAATCGCCATACCTTTTGGAGGAAGCGGAAACAACCCTCGATCCCCTTGGTGCTCCACGGTTTCACGGCGTCGAACGGGCCCATGAACATCTCGTACAGGCGCAGGGTGTCGGCCCCGTATTGGCGGATCACGTCGTCGGGGTTGATCACGTTCCCGCGCGACTTGCTCATCTTCTCGTTGTCCTCGCCAAGGATCATGCCCTGGTTCATCAGTTTCTGAAATGGTTCCTTGGTTGCCACGAAGCCGAGGTCGAACAGCACCTTGTGCCAAAAACGGGCGTAAAGCAAATGCAAAACGGCGTGCTCGGCGCCGCCCACGTACAGATCCACGTTCATCCAGTAGTCCTGCTCCTTTTTGTCCGCGAAGGCCTTGTTGTCGTTGGGGCTGAGGTATCGCAGGTAATACCAGCAACTTCCGCCCCACTGGGGCATGGTGTTGGTCTCGCGCTTGGCAGGCCCCTTGCACTTGGGACACGTCGTGTTCACCCAGCTGTCGATGGCGGCCAATGGCGATTCGCCCGTGCCCGTGGGTTGGTAGTTTTTCACGTCCGGAAGTTCCAAGGGCAATTCCTTCTCGGGCACGGGAACCGGTCCGCATTTTTCGCAATGCACAATCGGAATCGGCTCGCCCCAATAGCGTTGGCGGGAGAACACCCAATCCTTCATCTTGTACTGGACCGTGGCGTCGCCAATCCCCTCTTTCTCGAGCCAGCGGATCATGTGGAACTTGGCCTGTTCGGCATCGAGGCCATCCAAAAAATCGGAGTTCACCATGGGGCCATCCTCGGTGTACGCGGACTTCTCGACATCTCCGCCCTTCACCACCTCGACGATCGGCAACTTGAATTTTTTCGCGAATTCCCAGTCGCGCTCGTCATGCGCGGGCACGGCCATGATGGCGCCGGTGCCATACCCCATGAGCACATAGTCCGCGATCCAGATCGGAATTTCCTTTCCGTTCACCGGATTGATGGCGTAGGCGCCGATAAACTGCCCTGTCTTGTCTTTATTCAAGTCGGTGCGCTCCAAGTCGCTCTTCATCAAAGCGAATTCCTTGTATTTTTCGACCTCTTTTTGGTGCTTTTTGTCGACCAGCTCGTACACCAAGGGATGTTCGGGCGAAAGCACCAAGTAAGTGGCTCCAAAAAGGGTATCGGGCCGGGTGGTGAACACCGTGACCGTCTTTTTTGAGCCTTTGACCTTGAACTGGACATTGGCCCCAACGCTTTTGCCCACCCAGTTGCGTTGCATCTGTTTGATCGGCTCGGGCCAGTCCAGACCCTCGAGATCCTCAACCAGCCGATCGGCGTAATCGGTGATCTTCAGCACCCATTGGCGGAGCAGTTTCTTGGTGGTCTGGCTCTTGCAGCGGTCGCACTTGCCGTCAATCACCTCTTCGTTAGCTAAACCCGTCTTGCAACCGGGGCACCAATTGATCGGCAGTTCGGATTCGTAGGCCAAGCCCTTCTTGTAGAGCTGGAGGAAGATCCACTGGGTCCATTTGTAGTAATGGGGGTCCGTGGTGTTGATCTCGCGATCCCAATC
>CAZURX010000191.1:0-2113 GCA_964623015.1 uncultured Candidatus Peribacteria bacterium | reverse complement strand
AACGGAATGAGCCTGAAGACCGGCAACCAAAGTTTTGCCGAGGTCCAACTGGAAGGAAATGCGATTCGCCTTGACCAAAATACCGAAATCAAGCTTTTGGAAAACCATTTTAGGACGGATGCCAGCCCGCGATTGGTTTTAGGACTTGTCTCCGGGAGCGTGTGGGTGAATGCTTTTGACCCCATTGTCATCCAAGCCGCCCATGCCGAGGTTCTTTTTAGCCACAATGTTGGCGTTTACACCTACACCCCTCCGCTCAATCGAGTCATGTCCATTACCCAAAGCGCCGACCTGAGCCTTAGAGGCCCCGAAGGAAGCCCGCTCACCCAATTAACCCTTCCCCTCAAGAGTCAGGTTGCCTTTGTCGATAGTCAGTTGATCCCAGAGTATTCACGACTTGAATATTCGAAACTCAAGAAAGAACTAAAATTAGGCCCCCTTTCCAATTCCATATTTTCTGAAGATTGGATCCAACGGAACACCGCGGACGACCTGAAGATGTATTTGGCCGAGAACCATTATATTTTTTCCAAAAATACCTATGTCCTTGAGGATCGTTACTATTCAGTTTTGGAAACCCTGTCTTTTGTCCCTTCCCAGCGCATTGCGGCCCGATTAGCCCGTGTCCGTATTTTGCTCAAATATCTCTTGGGCGGGGTTCAGGCCCAAGGCTCCTTGGCGGACGCCCAAACTTTATTGGATCAATTTTTGACCCTTATTGGCCCTGTCAAGGATCATCCGTTATTCAAAGAACTGATCGTACGGCAATTTTACGCCATTCAGAACGCCAGACCCAAAACTCCAGCCTACCTAGTCAGAGATGGTCTGAGGGGTTTGCTTTATTCCCCAACCCAACCCGAACTCCTGAGAACCTATTTGTCCGATGTCGATTTCATGCTTCGGCTCCTTGAAGTCGAGCAAGCCCAAAAGACGGCCGAGATTTGGCTTTCCCATTGGGACATGGCGTCTGCCAAACGTTATGGGGAAGAATTCGACCTTCAGTCAAGAGTGTATCATAGCATCATGACCGCGAATGCCGACCGGATCGATAGCAAGCTTTTGGCGGTGCTGGAAAAAGCACAGGATATAAGACTTGCGAATTCCACCAACTCGCAAGACACTCTTTACGAAATCGCCATGGAGCGTTTGGATATTGGCAGATATCTGGTCGCCGCCAACCGCTACACGGAAGCCAAGACCTACCTCAGAACCAGTTATGCCAAATTGAATCTTGGTGAGGAAGAATCCTCGACCGCGGCTCGGGAGATTTTTGTGAAGGACGCAACCCTGCTTGCTGACCGGATCGCTTTTGCCGAGCAGACCATGCACGGGGCGGCGGGGTCCATGGACGAGGGCGCTTTCATGAATTACCTTTCCACCCAGGAGCGTGACAAGACCTTGGAGCAGCGATTCACCGATTTTTTGGAGGAGGCCAAAACGCCCGAGGTGGAGCAGACCCCCCCCACGATTCAGGAAATTTCCCAGCGTTTTGCCACATCCCGCATTGTGGTGCTTGAGGATGATATTGTCCCCATGCAGGATTTCCCATTCGAGTTCCTAATCAAAAATGCCCAATTGGTGGATTGGTCACTGGATGGATCGACTCTCGTGTTTCAGGCGACTTACGATTCCGCCACGAATGCCGTTTACAATATCGTCCTCAACGGAAAAACGGTGATAGGGAATTACACTTTGGACGATTTTGTACGTTTCGCCATCGCTGGCGAGCAGGCCGCCCCGCTGGAGGAAATTTCAGAATTGGGCGATGGAACCAACACATTTTTCAATTTGTCCACATCCGAGGAGGCCAAACGTTCCCAGGTCATTGCCCAGGATTTGTCGACGCAGCTTCTTGTGAACGAGCTCAAGGCGCTCGGAATCTTCATCGCCTCCACAAACCAGGTCTCCGTGCTGAATCCCGCAACCCTCACCGAGTTCCACGTTGTGGGTGCCCTTGTGGAGGATACCTCAAAAAAACGATCCCTCAAGCTCGATTTCGATTACAATTCCTCCACCAAGACGATGTCAATGATTGTCATCGAGAATTTAGTGGTGGATCTGCCCCCCGAAGTCCCCGCGGCCCAGTTCGCTACCGCCGTTTTCGATGTGATTT
>CAZURX010000190.1:0-2164 GCA_964623015.1 uncultured Candidatus Peribacteria bacterium | reverse complement strand
ACTCTTCCATTTCCGTGCGCGCAAATGACGGACACCAGTTTTTGCAACAGTGGGGGATTGAGACCATTGATTTTCCCCTCAAAATTTGTTATAATATCTAGATTATTTCAACAAGGAATATTGCACGACTCTAAAATTTCAATCAGCAAATGCCACGTAGCTTTTGCTTAAATCCCTTAACTGTAAAAATAGAAATTGTATCGTCGTATTCTTAGCACATAAAAGCGAAGTGGTATGAGAAACGTTTACAAAATGTTCAAGGACGCGGCCATCGATCCGAACGTCCAGCAAAAATTGAATCAACCCCTTTCCCAAGAGGCGTTGGCCAAGGAGCATGCGGAATTCTTGGACACGCTGATCGGAAAGCTCGAACGAAAGGAGCTGGATCCGTTCAACCCCAGTACTCTCTACAACCGACCCGTGCACGACAAATTGACCGAGGAGGAGAAAGAGAAGGCCGACCTGACTGCCATCAACCTCATGGGAGTGATTCGCCAAATCGAACAACTCTGGAAGCTGGATCGAGCCAAGAGCGTGCAAATCCAAAATCTGGTGGAGACCGTTTGGCAGATGAAATCCAAATTCGAGGAACTGCACGGCGATGTTTATATCATTTAAAACCGTTGAACGTTGACCGTTGACCGTTAACAAAAAAGTCAATTGTCACCTGTCAATTGTCAAACTATGGCCGGAGCCGAATTCGCACCATCGGGAGGGGGTTACCACAAGCCCATCGACCCCAAGAAGCTCAAAAAAATAAAGGAGCGTTGGAAGCAGTCGGAATCGATCCGTGGACTAAGCACCAAGCACCACCAGGAACACGAGGTGCCCATCGCGGAGGAAGAACTGCTGAAAGATCTTGAGAAAATACAATCCCCCGCCACCCCCTTTATCAAGGGGGCCGCCAAATCCCCCCAAAAAAACAATAATAAATAAAAGGGTTCTCCCTTGATAAAGGGAGAAGGCAAGAGGGATTAAAAAACTAACAAAAAAACATGAACAGCATCGAACAAACCATCATCGACCTCGTCAACGCCAACCAGTACCTCTCCGAGGATCTGAAAAAGCGTTACATCGTGGCCCTTTTCCTGATGGAATACGACAAGCAGGAGGAATACCTGAGGCTCCTGCAGGCCTTCACCAAACGCTGCGAGGAGATGAGCCGCGGGATCTTCATCGTCCACCCGGCCGAGATGGGGACCATGCTTAGAACCTACGACCAGGCCAAGGCCGACATCTTGAAAAAAATCGGCACCAACAATAGCAATAACCAACCGCAATAATGGGACTCTTTGAAACCGGCCCGGTCGAAAATCCGGAGCTCGACAAGACAAAATTGGCGCTCGACAAGCTGAGGCCCCAAATCGAGGGCAAGCAGATCGACCAGATATTCCAGCCCCTGGATGAGGGTTTTGTGAAGGATCTGGCCGAATTGGACATCACCGACCCCGCGGAGCAAGAAGGCTTTAAAAACCAATTGCATCAGGCGGTGCAAGCGGAAATGGCCAAGGAGACGCCCGATTTCCAAGCCTTGGACAATCTGGTGAACAACCCCAAGAGCTGGTCGGCATTGGATCAGGTCATCGACGGGAAAAAGCCGGCCTATGAAATCACCAAAAAACTGGAGGCGTTCTCCAAATTGAATCCCAAATTGGGTTTTCTTGCCAAGCTGGCCCCCGTTTTTGTGATGCTCACGGCGATGCAAAAGGTCACCAACCGAATCAAGGAGACGACAGGCAAAGACGCGAGCACGCTCGACAAGATTATGGCTTTCTTCGGAATGGGCGACAGCACGGAAACGGGCGGCAACAATCCCCCTGAGACGCTAACAGACGCACTGAAGAAAAAAATCGAGGAAACCTTTGGTAGACTCTCGATCAATTTGAACAAAGACCCCAAGGTGATGAAAGACGATCTCGCATGGCTTGCGACCAAAAATATAAAAATCGACGAGAATAATATTGGGGATCTTTCCGATAAGGCATTTAACAAGAACCCCAAAGTCAAAAAACTGATGGAGTTGGCCAACGTTAGCAATACATTTAAGGTTCGACTCGAATATCTGGCGCTCAATGATCCAAAATTGGTGAAAGATAGTGTTTTAGACAATCTTGTTCTCATGTTGGGAACAGATAACACCAGCAAATATGAATTGAAGCCGATC
>CAZURX010000189.1:0-2200 GCA_964623015.1 uncultured Candidatus Peribacteria bacterium | reverse complement strand
TGTTGATTTCGCTATTCCATACGCGAAGGATCTTATAGCCTTTCGCCATTAAGGTTTTATCCCTAATGCGATCCTTCTTGGCATGGGCTTTCTCGTCATGTTGTCTCCCATCAAGCTCCACGATGATTCGTTTTTCGAAACAGTTAAAATCCACGACAAAGTGGCAAATGGGGAATTGTCGTCTGAACTTGAGTCCATCAAGCCTGCGCGAACGAAGAAAGGCCCACAGAATGGTTTCATGAACCGTCTGGTCCACGCGAAGTCGTCTTGAGCGTTCAAGCGGGAGGGTTGAGGCGCGTCCGTTGGCGCCCCTTGGGTAGTCTTTCATTGGGATCCAAAAAAGTCGTCTAAAATCAAAAAAACAGAGGGAAAAATTATCACAAATACTATCGAAAGTCTATTGCGGCGTGCCTGCTTTTTGTCGTGGCCATCGCTTGGCCTCGTCGAGCCCCATCAGCCGGCCTAGCCCGAAGTACGTCACCACGCCCAAGAGCGAAAGCAGGCCCACCACCACCAGTCGGTTCCACGCCGACCCGTCAAAGGGAACGGCGGTCTTTGCGGCATACACGGCCCCTGTCATGATGAGGGCCGAGACCCCCATCTTCAAAACATCCTTTCCGCAGAACAAGGGGTGGCCGATGCGTTCGCGCATTTTTCCGTACATCAAAATGAAGTTCAGGTTGTCGCCCAGGCTGAAGGCCGCCGCGATGCCAAGCACGCCCCATTTGAGCTTGAGCCCCAACAGCAAACTGCCCCCGATGGTCACAAGCGCGCTGATGAAACCAGTTTTAAGCGGGGTTTTGGTGTCGTGGAAGGCGTAGAACCCTCGGATCAAAATGGCGATGAGCGATTGGGCGAAGGCCGCGGTCATCAAAATGGCCAGCACCCCTGTGGTCAGGGTGGCGTCGGCGTCGCTGAATTTGCCGTAGCTGAAAATCGTGCGGATGATCTCGTCCCTGAGCACCAGGATCCCGAGCGTGGCCGGAATCGCGTAGAGCAGCACCTTCCCCATGATTTTTCGGATTTCAATGGCGAAAGGCTCCTTGCTGGGCTCGGAGGCCAGTTCCGCGAGCGTGGCGAACGTGGTGATGGCGAACGACACGCTGATGATCCCCAAGGGCACCGCCTGCAGGTTGATGGCCAGATAGTAAATCGTAATCGATCCCGTGGCCAGAAAGCTGGTGATCAGCGTGGTGACGAAGTTCACCAATTGGTTGATTGAAAGGCCTAACACCCGCGGCCCCATCAGCCGGAATCCCTCTCTCACGTCGGGCCGTCTCCACCCCATCAGCCATTGGTGTCGGTAGCCCAGTCTCCACAGCGCCGGCAGTTGGATGAGCAGCTGGAGAACGGCGCCCAGGATCACGCCCCAGGTGACCCCCACCACCCCGAACTTCGGGCCCCAAAACCAAATGCTCGCGATGATCCCGATGTTGTAGAAAAGGGGCGCCAGGGAGCGGAAGAAAAAATGCTTCAGGCTGTCCTGGATGCTGATGAAGATGGCCGAAATGGAGAAGAGGATGGGCGACAAGGCCATGATGCGCATCAGCTTGGCGGTGATCAGGATCTGGGCGTCGGAAAAGCCGGGCGCCACCACATGGGCCAGCGGAGCCGCGAACAGAAAGATAAGCGCGGAAAGGATCAGGACTCCCAGCGTCAGAATATGCATCATGCTGCTGGCGAACTCCCAGGCCTTTTTCAGCTCGCCCTCTTTTTTGTATTGGGTGAAAAGGGGAATGAAGGCCGCGGAGACCGCCCCCATCACCAAAAGGTTGTACACCAAGTCCGGAAACCGGAAGGCGGCGTAGTAGGTGTCCAAGTCAAAAAGGCCCGCGCCGGCCGAGGCGCCAAAGGTTTTGGCCAGCAAATGATCGCGGTACACGCCCAGCGCACGGCTAAGCAGGGCTGAAATGGCCAAGAGCAGGGCGGGAGGCAATAAGTGTTGAGGCTTGAGGTTCATTTGTGTAACAATTCGGCGCACTCATTGTAGTAGATGTAACTAAAGGTTGAAACCGAAAGGGAAAAAATTGACATAATAATATAAAAGTATTAGAATATCATCTATAAATAATTCAATTATAATTTATTCCGCCTTGGCGAACGGCAAGCTGAAAATCGACGCGATCAAACAACAATTTAACCTTGAGCATGATGGCGAGGCTTTGCTGATGGCGCTGAGGTTTATTGATAGCGGCTCTTT
>CAZURX010000188.1:992-2203 GCA_964623015.1 uncultured Candidatus Peribacteria bacterium | reverse complement strand
TCCTGAGTTCAGAAACGAAGTAGGACACTAAGGTAAGCTTTTACCGCCTTAGCCTTTTGTCCTATGTACAAGCAACTGACCTATGCCGAGCGCTACGCCCTGGCCCCGTACCTGCGCGACGGCCTCAGCTACCGCGACATAGCGGGGAAGCTCGGCCGCTCCCCGAACACCTGGCGCCTCGAGGTGGCTGTCAACGGCGGAAGCCGCGAGGCGTACAGCCCGCACCTCGCCCAGCTCTCGTCCTCGCTCAGGAAATGGGAGGCCAACAGCCGGAACCCGGCCAAGGACCCGAGGGTGTGGGCTTTCGTGCTGGAGAGGCTGGAAAGACGATTCTCCCCCGAACAGGTCTCGGCCGACATCGTCACGCGATTCCCCCATGACAGGGCCATGCGCATAAGCCACGAGGCGATATACGCCTTCGTGAACTCGGACGAGGGGAAGTCGATGGATTTGCGCAGGCTCTTGCGCCACAAGCGGCTGCGGAAACTCAGGAAGGCGGGAATGAGGGCCCTGCCCCTGAAAAAGGCCAAGATTCCGGACCGCGTCTCCATCCACGACAGGCCCGCCGCGGTGGCGGAGAAAGGCGGTTTCGGGAACTGGGAGTCCGACCTCATGGAGGGCGCCAGGGGGACGAGGGACTGCCTTTCCGTCCAGAAGGAAAGGCTGAGCCAGTACATCATCCTGGCCAGGGTCGGGGGCAAGGGCTCGGCCGAGAACGTCCGCGCCATCACGGAATGCCTCGGGGCCTTTCCCCCGGAGCTCCGTCGCACCATCACCTACGACAACGGGTCGGAGAATGTGGACCACGCCCTCGTCAACGCCGCGCTCGGGACCAAAAGCTATTTCTGCGACGCCTACGCCGCATGGCAGAAGGGCAGCGTCGAGAACGGCATCGGGCTGGTGCGCGACTACCTGCCGAAACGGACCGACCTCACCCAAGTCAGCGATGCCGAGCTGATGAGGATCCAGGACGCGCTCAACGACCGGCCGCGCAAATGCCTTGGCTGGAAAACGCCGAGGCAGGTATTATCCAATCACTTGAAAACCCTGGGCGTCCTACTTCCAGCTTGAATTCAGGAGAGTCAAATTATTTGACATTTTAAAAGAAAAATGATTTAATTAACATCTTTAGCTTTCTGACCCTGCCCTGTCCGCTTCAGGCGGACGAGAGCCGTCTAGGCTAAAAGCTCTTGAACAATTCGGCTAACCAA
>CAZURX010000188.1:0-982 GCA_964623015.1 uncultured Candidatus Peribacteria bacterium | reverse complement strand
CCTTGAAACCCACTGTTTTTGCAGTGTTCGACCTTTAACTTTTCTGTTTTGCAGAAATCCAACTTACAGGAGGCTTTCCATGGAGACCCAACCCAAACAAAAGGATCGTCGTGAGACAACTTCCGTCTTACGGATGGTATCCCCCATTCCAGGTGGCCATTGGCTCCAATTCTTCCACTGGAAGAATTGGACCGTCAAACTGAAACTGATCTTTCTCATCGGCTCCCTGCTTTTGGTCGCGACCGTTTCAACCAGCATCTCCGCCGTCACCATCGCCGGCTCCGAGCAAGCGGAGCAAATCGACTTTTTCCAAAAGATGGTGGCAAGCATTTTTTCCAAAACCACGTTTGTCCACTTCAGTGGCACGCGTGGCGGGGAAGTGCTTCAAACCAGCCTCAACATCATCTTCGACGATGTGGAGGTGAAACGTCGCGTTGTCGGGGCTGTGGCTGTGGACGACCAACTGAACGTCTTGGCCTCGTACCCCAAGAACAACGTAATCGGGCTTTCTGGCACCAACTTCAAAGAAGTCAAGGCTGCCCAAGTCATCAAAAACCGAAGCGATCTCGTCACGGTCGCCTCTCCGGCGACCTATGGCGGAAAAGTGGATGGGTTCATCATTTTTGAGTTCAGCAAGGCCTATGCCCAAAATGCCCGAAGGAAAATGTTTTGGCGCATAACGGGCACTTCCGCCCTTGTGTTGAGCCTGGTTATCGTTTTGACTTTCCTGTTGGCCCAATCCATCTCAAGCCGTATCGTAAAATTGAGGAAGGCCAATCAGGAAATGAAAAGCGGCAACCTGGACTTTCCCATCGAACCCCCCAAAGGGAACGATGAGATTGACCAGCTGACCAGGGCCTTCATGGAATACCGCAACATGCAACGCATGCTGCATGTGTACGTCCATGAGGAACTCTCAAAGCTGATCACCGAAGGCAATGTCAAGGATGCGATGACCAAGCGAAAGCTCATCATCGTTTTT
>CAZURX010000187.1:0-2204 GCA_964623015.1 uncultured Candidatus Peribacteria bacterium | reverse complement strand
TAGTGAAGGACGATGTGTTCATGACCGCCATCACGGACATGGCAACCCATTCGACCATTTATAAATCGAGCAATGAGATAACTTATTGAGCCGGATTGTGGCTAGAATAGTAGAAACACAAACCCAGCTAAAATTCAGTCCACAATCCTAGCCACGATGCTAGCCAAAATTCGAATCAAGATTCAAAATATGATGAAAAAAATATTCATTCCAATCATCGCATTCTCCCTCGTCCTAGTTAGCCTTGTCGGCTGGCATGCCTCCACCTATTCGGCTTCGGGCGCACCTTATTCGGATCCGGACAAAGACGGACCGGAAAAGGGGCTTACGGCTTGCACCAAAACCACGGACAATCACATTTTTTTGATGCGCCAAGCCTGGCAGAGCAATCTAACCACCATGATGGATCAGGAAAAGCCCACCAGTGACATGGTGGACGAGGCATTCGAAAGCCAGCGCACCTACCGTTGCTGGCTCGACTACCTATGCGAAGCCGTGATGTACAGTGCGAATGTGGATCCAGTTCAAACCCAAACGGAAAACCCAACTTCTATTGGAACAGGAGAGCAGATTCAGCGAAAATTGACCACAGCCGAAATCGACCAGGTTCCAGGATGCGCCAAGCCGCAAGACATCCAAATTCCGGAAACCCAAATCGAATACATGCCGGCGTGCAGGGCAAGAAGCGCGGAGACGGATGTCGTGGTTCAAGCCGCGCAGGGCAATTATGCCAAATGCAGGGAGATGGTGGATCGGGAACTTTCAGTCTCCTTTATTGGTCTGAAAAAAACATTGAAGAACAACAGTTCCCAACAACAGATTCGGCCGCTCAGGGAAAAATTTTCATCAATCGTCATGAAAATGCTGGCCATGGAAATGCATATGGCGATTCTGAAGGGGGAGGTGGAAAGTTTCGATTCGCGCCTTCCATGTTATGCAAAAAAATGCGACTAGCGTCCAATTTTGTTAGTCCGCAATCGATAATCGCACAATTATGAGTTTAAAAAAATTTTTCGCCACGGCCACCCTGTTCATTGTCCTGTTCACGCAGGCGGGGAGCGTCTTGGCCCAAAATTCTGAGGCCGCGGCGGCCCCCGAGCCAAAGGCAATTAAAGATTGCGATGAGTTGTCGCCCGTGTTTCCGGTGATTCTTGATCCTGAAACGAAATTGTCCACAATTGATACGGCAAAAATCGACCTTTCCGAGCCCTATGCGAATCAATACGGTCTCAATTTTCGTATCGCATTCGAGAAGGCGCGCACCAGCTACCACGCATATGTGGAGTGTGTGTTTGAGAAGGTGGTGGAAGACATGCTGGGAAGTTCTGGGGCGGACACCGATGGGATTTTTGGGGCCAACGCCCCCAACCTGCCCGAATGGTCAAAGCCCGAATCCGCCTGCATCCCCGAGAAAAAATTAGTGGACAGCCTGAAGAACGGCAGCCCGGAAACATTGCTCGGCCCCCTTTTGGACACCTACAATCTTTTTGTCGATTATCTCAGGGCGTTGTTGGTCGAAGCCTCGGACAAGGTCGAGGTGGAAAGGGGCGGCACAATCAAATTTGAGGAGATTTTGAGCCGAAACGAGACCTTCAGGCTCTTGGTCGAAAACGAAACCCAATACGCTTTGGTTGCTTTGGACAACGCCTTCATCGGCCTCAAATCCCAGACCTTCCCCAGCGCCGCCGTGAAGCCTGTGCATTTCCAGTGCATGCTGAAAAATCTGGAATTCTACCGACGTGCCATGGAAAACCTGCGCCGCGTCATCACGGCGCTCCCCGCTGTCATCGAAGACGCCAGTATCCACAAATAAATTACGACTATTAAGATGATTGGGACTATTAAGACTATTACGATTGAACCCATATCTGTCCAAGCCTAAAAAAGCATTTAAAAAAATTGAAATTTACTGAAAATTAAAAATTCGTTAATTGCCAATTCCTTATCACAATCGTCGTAAAAGTCTTAATAGTCGCAATAGCCCTAAATTAATCATAAAAGTTCTGTTTAAAAAATTATTCTTAATCATCGGCTTCCTCCTTGCCATCGGCTTTTCGGCCCCAGGGTTCGCCCATGCCGAAGAGGCGCCGTCTTCGGATTGCATGGGCACTCTTTACGACAACGAATTTGTGTGCAGCGGGCAAGTCCGCAGCTATTGCTCGACCACGGCCATGGTCGATGAAACGCCGGACGCGCTCATCAAC
>CAZURX010000186.1:0-2212 GCA_964623015.1 uncultured Candidatus Peribacteria bacterium | reverse complement strand
TTCCCCCTCAGCACCACGGCGACGCTTTTCAGGATGCTTCTATTTATTAAACACCCCCTCTTCCGGCACCAGATGAAACAACTCCGCCTTCACAAACTTCCCTTTGGCCACCTCGGATTTGCCAAGCAGGGCGTTAAAGTAGGCTTTTAGGCTATGCCCCCGGCTGTTCAAAAATATGTCGATACGCTCCTCGTGATCAATAAACTTTAAACCCACCTTGTCCGTGATCCTAACCCTTACGCTCAGCGCCCTCTTTGTCTCCTCCTTCGCCTCCAAGGCCAAATAAATCTCCATTCGACGTGCGGCCTCGTTCGGATTTTCCCTGGCCATCCCGAGCGTCTGGCGCAACCTTATGCCATCCGGCGATTCCGGCGAAACGGTCTTTAAATAGCGGGCAATGACTTTTTCGACTATTCCGTAATCCCGTTCTTGATTTCCGGATTCGATTCCATTGGCCTGGTTGCCCATGGGCGCGGCCTCACCGACCCCCACCTGATAGGACTGAAGGTAAATTTTAGGTTTTTTATTCGCCTTAGGATTCGACTTTCTCAAAATACGCTCGACAGCGGTCAAGGCACCAACTTTGGAAAGCATAATTTCTTTCCGTGGATACTTTTTATCCAATTCCATGGTGCCAGTGTTGGAGACCGTGGAGGCATAGAGACTTTCGGGGCTTAATCCCATTTCGGAAGCCCAATTGTGGATAAAAGCCATGGCCTCGTCCATAAGATTTCCCTCTTTTGCCTGGTCGCCCACCTCCGCATACATACCCCCCCTAGACTTTTGAGAATTGCCTAGCTCCATGGAATCGATAGTCAAAATCACCTCGCCACTCCTTTTGACCTCCCAAACGAATCCGAACTTGTGGACCAGTTGACCCTTTTCATCGCACTGGAGCAAAAAATTGAAGCCCGGATCCGTGAGCCAGCTGGGCACGGTCCAGAAATTGGTTCCACCTATGCTGGCGCTGGTGCAATCGCTACATTCATCGCCCAAGGTAAGTTCTTTGATATTGCGCGAAGCCAGCCTAAAACCGGACTGGCCGAGACGGATATAATTCAGACCTTCAAATTTTCCAAGCAACACTTCCGCCTTCTTCATCCTATCTTCCGTTTCAGCCGACACCTGCCCGACCTCTTTGGACAGGAGTTTTTCAAGATCTTTCCGATACTGCCTTTTCGCCTTCTCACGGATATCTGGGGCCTCCAGCCTCCCCTGTAGAAAGGCAATACGATCTTGCCGGCTATCACCGGATTTTTTCTGAAGGCTTTCCTTGCTGATTTCGATGATCTTCATCAAATGATCCGCCATGGCCTGTATAATTTCGTCCTTGTAGGTCTCGATAAATTTGGGCTTTGGCGCAAAAGGTTTTAGAATTTTTTGCTCAAATAATTTCTGGAATGCCTCCAGCCCTGAGCCATTTGAGAGGCTGTCGAAAAAAGCCAACGACTCATCCACCAAGGGCTGGATATCCGCCTTGGCGTTTAGATTTTGGAAACATTCGGGATGGGGGACTCCGTTCTCACGTAAGAATTGGCTCAACCCGCCCCCCTCTTCGGCAACGACATCCTTGAAATTGGGGTGCTTTTCAAAAAAAGGCTGCCATTCGGAGGCGAGCTCCCCAAGCGCATTTTCCGCTCCACCAAAAAAATTCCCTGAACTTTCATCATCACCCTCAGGATCATAACCAAAACGGACCCATTCTCCCCAGCGATCAAACTCCCTTAACACTTGCGGACTCAACTTTTTTATCCCCTCAAGAAACAATCTCCCTCTACACCTGCAACCTGCCAAAATCTTCGCAACCTTTAAATCAATGGCCCTTAGGCCATTGAGATGCAATTCGCGCCCCTCGTATTTGGCTAGCGCTTCTGCGACACCCCCTGAGAGCTCCGTCAAACCGTCAAGACGCAAACCTCTCTCCAGCCAAGAGAGAGCCTCCGCCAAATCCGGCGTAATGCTTCTTATACCATTAAGATATAAAACTGCCTCCTTTTCGAACGTTTCGCGAGAACCCTCTGGTTTTCTACAACGTTCAAATGCCCTTGCGACTTCTGGCGTCATATCCGCGAGGCCGTTGAGGGACAACTCCCCCTCGAATTTCCCAAGGATCTCCGCAACTTCTGGGGTTAGGCTAGTGAGGCCATCTAGGGACAAGTGTGCCAGTTTGCTAGCGACCAAAACCTCAGCGTCTTTCATGGTCAAGTGCGTG
>CAZURX010000185.1:0-2213 GCA_964623015.1 uncultured Candidatus Peribacteria bacterium | reverse complement strand
TATTGGTGATGATAGAGGGGGAATTGAAAAAAAGAAAAAAAACCATCTCCGCCCGTCCGACAAAAAATGAGAATTCCAGGGATTTCCGGCAGGGCAGTGACTAACTGTTTGCTGTTGGCGGACTCCACCTAACCTCCCCGATCTTCCGATGGAACAGAAGTGGGTCAGTGGGGGTTACGGCAGGGCAGATGAGCGGCAAATCGGTGACTCACTGTTTGCTGTCCGCGGACCCCACCTAACCTCCCCTAGCCCAGGGGAGGAATTTTTGTGTTTTTTTTGGCATTGCAAAAAAGAAAACAAAAATTCTCCCCCTGCCTAGGGGGAGCTAGAGGGGGTCCAAAAACAAACAAAAACAAAAAATCCCACCCACCCAGCCGGGCGAAAGGGATTTCGGCCAAAGATCATGAAAGTCACTAAATCACATAAATCCCAGTCCAGATTTTCGTATTTATTTCATCTCTTCCGCCTTGGGCTGTTCGGCCTCGGGCTGTTTGAGGCATTCGATATTGACCAGCGTCACCTTGTTTTCGCCCACATTCACCGGGAAAGCCTTGCAGGTTTTGGATTCCTCAATCACCCGCGACACAGCATCGGAAAGACCCTGGTTATAAGGACGCTGGAGTTGGTTGGCCCGAAAGCTCAGCCATTGGCTGTAGCCCACATACAATACGGAAAAGACAAGCCAGAGGATGAGAAAGAATTTTGGGATAGAAAAATGTTTGGGCATAAAAATATAAATTAAACGGGATTGGGCTCACAACTTGCAGCAAAAAAGTTTCCAGCTGCCTGTCGAACCGTTAAAATCGGTCGTCTTAAAATCAATACCGGCCAAAAATTCACCGTCGGGGCATTTGGAGCCGCCGTGCCATTGGTTAATACTTGGCGGATTGAATTCACTCGTCCAGGCGCAGTCGCCATTCGCGATATGATCGGATCCGGCGGCGCCCCGGCCCCATGTATTGGCGTATAAATAGAGCCCTCCCTTGCTTGAATTAAGGGCCAAAGGGTCATTTTGGCCAACCACTGAAATCCGATCAATGGCATTTACACTTTGGGCGGAAGCTGAGCCATCCATAAACACATTTCCATCCCGATCGACTGTAAACAAGTTGCACCGATCCGGATAAGCCGGACTGCAATAAGAATCCCCGATTCTAAAACCCGTAGTGGCGCTGTCCTGCAACGAAAAATTCCAGCCATTGGATTCAAACAGCCGCAAAGCGTAAGAATCAGCCGAAGGCCCCTGCCCGCCAGCCATCAAAGCGAAATCGGCGCGGAAATTGGCAGCTTTTGTATGATTCAATGTCACCCGATCCGAAACAGTGACATTGCCGGAATGATCCCATTTCAGCACGCTCTTTTCGCCGCCATTCATCGTCCCCAAAACGCCGCCGCTATATCCATACAGCGCGGGGCCGTCGGGCGCCAGGCCGGCAAATTCCTTTCCGGTGCCTGCAAAACGAAGGGCATGATTGCCATCAGTTCCGCCG
The DNA here is from genome assembly GCA_964623015.1 of uncultured Candidatus Peribacteria bacterium. GTDB lineage: Bacteria > Patescibacteriota > Gracilibacteria > UM-FILTER-43-11 > UM-FILTER-43-11 > FEN-1329. The sequence goes on along the minus strand of CAZURX010000185.1, from coordinate 723 downwards.
CGAAGCCTTAAAGGCCGATCATTGATCGCCACATCGCCCCGGACATCCAGTGAAACTTGCGGATCGCCGGTTCCGATGCCCACATAAGGGGTGATCAAAGAGCCTGTATTCACCTGGCCGGCATACGGATAATAATAAACATAATATCGGCCCAAAATAACCGCTCGGTTATAAACATCATTGCACAACATGCCGTCAATATCGTAATTGGTTTGGCTGGAAACCTGAAAAGAGGCTCCGCATTCATTGGAATTATTAGCCAAGTCGCAATGGCACAGATTTGAAACGGACGGATAACCCATGAGGCCGACCGATGTCATGGAGTTGCCTCGGTTATAGGTCACCGGAAAAACCAGGGGTTCAATCGTTTTACGGACGACAAAAAGATTACAGCTGCCGCTGTCTTTGCAGTCGTATGATCCCACCCGGAACCCGGAGGCGTTATCCTTTTGGAGAGAAAAATTCCAGCCCCAGCTTTCAAACATGCGCAGGGCATAAGCATTCGCCGTAGGCCCATTAGAGGTACCCTTCCCGCCCCCGACCAAAGCGAAATCCGCCGGATAAGTGGCATCTTCAGCATGATCCATAACAACACGATTGCCCACTCTTAACTTGGCGTCAGGCATTCCGATGCCGATGCCCACCCTTCCCGTATCACCCTTCACAATCAGAAGGTCATCTTTGTAACCGCCCGAATTGGTCCAGGAGCGTAAATGGATATCG
>CAZURX010000184.1:938-2214 GCA_964623015.1 uncultured Candidatus Peribacteria bacterium | reverse complement strand
ACAGGAGACAACAAAGAGGATTTGGAAAAAATGCCCGACGCACTGAAAATCGCCTATATCCAAGATCCAAACTGGGACAATCAGAAGCCCATTTACACGGCGGTGAAAACAGCCTACGAGAATGAAAAGATATTGGATAAGTCAAAAAAGTCCCTGAAGCAGCAGTTCAAGGCCCGTGAAATGTGGGCCAACGGTTCCCTTTCGGATGCGCCCTTCGACTTGGTGGTGGATTTGAATTTGATCGAGATCGTGCTTTTTGGAAGCCAGGCCCAATGGATGAATGATGTATACGCTTTTCCCAAGAAGGGGGAGCAGGCAGTCGAGGGGGCGGCAAATGAGGAAGCGCCTACAAAGGCGGAAAATCAGCCGGCTGCCCCTGGGGAGGCTTCGGGGGAAGGGGGTCCGATTCAGCCGGATCAAATCGAATGTTCGCCCGTCGATGAGGGGGGTGACGAGGGTGAAAATCCCGCCACGCCCCCGGGCGAAGTGCCGATGAATTGTGGCAACGGCAAAATGGATGCGGGCGAGGGGTGTGATGACAAGAACACCAAATCCGGAGACGGCTGTGGTTCAGATTGTCAAATTGAGTTTGGCAACACCTTGGCCTGCGTGGATCCGCAAGCCGTCACTTTCAGGGCTTTTGTGCCAAAGCCCGCGAGTCCTGGGTCTGCCGCTCAGCCCAATGGCAACAGGCAGGATTCGATCTCCGCCAATCTGCCGGAAGAGGAAGTCCCCATTGAATGCCCTCCGGGGAGCGTGCCCACCAAAAAAACAACGTCCCAATCCCCGTTTTATCTGGGTCCGAATGTGGGTGGGGTGCTCAAGGAGTTCCCCCCCAGCAACAGGCCGCCATGTCCCGAGGGCCAAAGTTCCGCGGAAATCACGATTGCCGGAAACAATTATTCACGCTGTGTCCCCACTTCCATTTGCGGCGACTTCGAAGGGGCTCGAAAATTGCTGTTCGGCGAAAACTACAAGGACGACAAGGCAAAAGCCGAATTGGCTGCTGCCATCGAAGCGTTTGTCTGCGTGAAGGTGATCAAGGCCAATCGGCCCGAATCGCCCTACCCCGTGAATGAGGGCTGTGTGGACTGCCATATTTTGGCCATGGGGGACATCATGGCCAAGCTTCTTGAAAAAAACATCGCCCCACTGGAAAACAACATGCAGGCGTGGGGGTTGAGCAACCGCTGGGGCCCCGGGGTTAGCTTCAACTTGGATGTGTTGAGCCAGATGGGCAAAAACTCAATTCAGCGTTTGTTTGGCGGGCTACAGG
>CAZURX010000184.1:228-928 GCA_964623015.1 uncultured Candidatus Peribacteria bacterium | reverse complement strand
TATACCCCGGCGGGAAAAACGGACATTGTCGCAAAGCAGATTGTGCAGGATGCCAGCCACAAGGCCGACCCCAATCGAGACGAAGACCTTCTTCCTCCAAGCGCGACCCAGCAAAGCACGGACATTCTAAACAGCGCTGTCGAAATAGCACAGAAGAAACAGGAGGATATCAGCCAAGGGTTGAAATTTTTCGAAGCGACTTCGGAGGCGAGTGATGTGGATCAGTCTTTTTACGGCGCAATATTCCCTTTGCTTGAAAAAATGAGGGAGAGTTTTCAGCGCTTGCAAAACCTCTATGTTGGCGTTGCCTACGGAGTTAAATTTCATGAAAAAGAAGAATGCTCATTTTAAAACCTATGCTAAACCACTCCGGCGAATCGTTCACTCCGTTCGGGTACACCGTCGGGTTCGGCATTGTCTAATTAGAAATTATTAATAAATTTGAATATAAAATCATTGGCGTCGCCCTGTTGCTCGGCCTGCTTTTGGCGCAGGTTCCCCATGCCCATGCCCTTTATTCCCCTGTGCTTAGCAAGGAGGCTGGGGAAATCAAGCAGGACATCATGAAGGCCCGCCAGCAGAATGGCGTGGGCAGCTGGCTCAATGCATGGGACAAGGTCAACCAGGACAATGCCGAGTACAAGCGGCGGGGCATGGCCACGGGAACGCCAGGCATGTTTTCCCTAATGGGCAATGCGGT
>CAZURX010000184.1:0-218 GCA_964623015.1 uncultured Candidatus Peribacteria bacterium | reverse complement strand
GAAGAATCATCCAGTCTTTTACGGAATCGTTTGTGGATGGTTTTGGGATGCTGTTCCCTTGGCTGAGGGGTAAAACCTCTTGCCTGCGGGATGATATTTGGGAGCTGCAGGCCTTGCAGGAAGAGGTGTTGAATGAAATGTTCAAATCATCCCTGCTAAACGATATTGTCAACGGCGGAGCTTTGCTGGAGGACTATCGGTATTTGCAGGCCCGAATT
>CAZURX010000183.1:802-2216 GCA_964623015.1 uncultured Candidatus Peribacteria bacterium | reverse complement strand
CTTCGTCGCTCAAATCAAAATTGCGCGATAAGGCGACCCACGTGATCACGCGGTACATGATGCCCGTATCGAAGAATAGATAACCCAAAGAGTTGGCAAGATTTTGCCCAAGCGTGGATTTGCCCGATGCGGCAGGACCGTCGAGGGCGATGATGGAGGGGGGAAGTTTGTTTGTCATTTTATCCAAGTTAGGGGTTGGCTGATAAAGAATCAATGAAGAGATCGTCGCGCGCCCAGAGGATGAGGGTTTCACCGCTCACAGGCATTTGGCGCAAGGCCACCCAGCGAACCCAATCCTGCAACGTGGTAACCTCCCACAGGGGGGTCTGCCGCCAGGCAAAATCCTGCCCACGATAGGCAGAGGAAAGTTCGGGGTTATCCTGAAGCGGGGTGATGACAATTTCCGGGACGCTGGAGGCATTCAACGATTGGACAACAGAGACCTGGCGCTCACGCAGAGTCCATTCGAGGGCGGGCGAATCCACGCCGACGATGGTAACCGCCGCGATATGATCGTTGCCGAGTCCCCATTCCGAAACCTCGCTGACGGTTGATTCAAGCAGGCGAGCCTGAACAGGTTGTTTGGGAAGCCACCACATTTCGGGAGAGGATTGTCCGCGCAGGCCAGCCGCGCCAATCGCACCGCCAAGCCCAAGAGTCCCCAATGCCAGAACCAATCCCCAAATACCGCCAATGCGCGCAATGCGAATCGACCATCCCGCCGCGACCAGCAGGAGGCTCATCAGCAGCAGAAAGAGAGAACCGACCAACAGCCAAAGGCGCATGAGGTATTCCCTCGAACCGACAGGAAGAACGACCAATCCGGCGAAATCGAGCCAGCTAAAAGTCCAGATGAATACGGTGAGAAAGACGACACCAATCACTTCACTGCGTTCCTCGATGAAAATATCCACATTGCGGATGAGTTCAAGCGCCGCCATCGCCCAAAGCGGAATCAATGCCCATGCAAGGTCGGCAAGTTGACGTCCAGGGTTGAAAACAACCAGGAGCAGGGCAACGAAAAACCAGATTCTAAGCAAGGCAATGCGGCGGCTACCTTTGGTCCAACCGCGGACAATAGCAAAAGCCGCAAGCAAAACACCAAGTAATTGATAAACAAGGAGAGAGAGGAAAAGCCTGTCAACAGGGAGGGCGGGCGGAGCCAGCCAACTGCCAACAAAAGCCGGGATGGACGCGAATGCAGCGCTCAAGCCGTTGGGAACGATGAAGAAGAGGGAACCGGCGATAAGAAAGGTGGCGAGAAAAGAAATCGTCGAAAGTCGAAGGTTGAAAGTTGAAGGTTGAGGATCAAGAACTACAGGTTGTAGCCGGCGGAAATTGAAGAAACGGGTACGTCCCCAAGTGATTGCAAGCCCAAGTATGCCGCTCCAGATGGAAGGACCACCAAGGAGGG
>CAZURX010000183.1:0-792 GCA_964623015.1 uncultured Candidatus Peribacteria bacterium | reverse complement strand
GAAAGGACAGCTTTGTTCCGGTTATAAAATCCGAGGGCAAGAAGCAGGAAGGTCAGGGCAAGGATGGGGCTGTCAACCTGACGCGAAATGGCGACCAGTCCGGGGTCGAGGGCGATGAAGAAGGCGAGGAATAAACTGGCGCGGGGTTTGAGGCGATCCGTAAAAAGCATGGGAACAAAGACAAGCAGGCTTCCCGTCAGGGCAGGGACAAAGCGCGCGAGGAAATCTGTCCCGCCGCCGTAGACGAAAAAGAGAACGGCAGTGGAAAGGATATAAAAGGGATGCGGGACAAGCACGGGTTTGAGACCCTGCGAGATTTGTAAAGCCTGCAAAGCGGGCACGGCTTCCACATCGGTGAGGGGCATGGCACCGAGTTGGACAAAACGCAAAAGAACTGCAAAGAGGAATGCCAGCGCGTAAAGCCAGCCTTCGTATTTGAAATGTCGGTAGTTCATGGGGATAATTGTAATCGGTTAAATTAAGTAGCGGGCGACCCGTCAGGTTTTTTTACGGCTTTGACCATTCATGGCGGGTCGCCCTACATTACGGCGCTTCGTAAATGGAGACGCCGCCCTGCTGGAAGACAGTCTTGAGGTGAGTGCGGAATTTCTCCTCCTTGACCTGCATGGAAGCATATTCCGTTGTGCCAACGTAAATGTAGCGGATATTGTATTGGTCGATGATGGTTTGGGCTTCATCCCAACGGATGGTGGTATACAGTTTTAGGATATCCTCACTACGGGAACCTTGCGGGAGATAACCTCCACGCCATTGGGCTTCATGACCTGGCCA
>CAZURX010000182.1:0-2217 GCA_964623015.1 uncultured Candidatus Peribacteria bacterium | reverse complement strand
GGTTGGTTGGGTTTCATGGGCTTTAGTTAATCTCTTTTTTTACCGAAAGGGAGTAGATCACTTTCATTAAGAATTCTGAAGGTGTCCGCCTCCCTTTGAAGTGCAAATGAATACTTTTTATCGAACATAATACTTTCTATTATTTTACCCTTCCTTCTTACCAGTTCGAATGCGGGGGCTAGATCACCATCTGAGCTAATAACCAAGGCGGTATCAAACATATTTTCATATGCACCCTCAAGCAAATTTAAGCCTATTCTCATATCTACACCTTTCTCCCTATAGGAATCGCCTATTTTTTGGATTCGCCCTAATACTGTATAAATACCTTCATTTTTTAATTTTTGTAGAATTTTTTGTTGCGAATCGTACAACTCAATACTTTTTAGATTATCGGGATATTGTTTTATTTGGCCGATATAATATCTTGTTCCAGTTTTTTGCCTATTTTTTCCGATCAGAAAGTCACAAAATTCAGAAATTTTGAATGAGTTGAAATAGAATTCGTATTCTGAGATCGCGCGATAAAAATTTCCACCATCGATATAGATATAAACTCTTTCCATATAATTTAATTATTTACCAAAATCCCGGTGTATCAATTGAATGACACAGCCGGGGGGGTTAGGACCCTTAACGGGCTAATTGATGTTAACATCTTTAGATTATTAAGTCAATATTATTTACTATTTTTGTCAATGGGTAAAATATTTAAGACTGTTGAATAAAAAAGCCGCGGTCTCCCGCGGCTTTTAAGGTTCTTACATCATCCCCTCCATCCCACCCATTCCTCCCATCCCCGGCGCCCCACCTCCCCCGCCACAGCAGGATTCCTTCTTCGGAAGGTCGGTCACCACCGCCTCGGTGGTCAGGAACATGGCCGCGACCGAGCTGGCGTTCTCGAGCGCCGAGCGCGTGACCTTTTTGGGGTCGATGATCCCGGCCTTGAACATGTCCACTAGCTGGTGTTCGGCCTTGGCCGTGATTGGAGTGGTGGCATCGTAGCCGATGTGCTTGTTCTTTTTCCACGCCTCAATGAGTTTGACCTTGATTTGGGTGCCCTCCACGCCCGCGTTCTCCGCAATCTGCTCCACGGGGTAGCTGAGGGCGTTCTTCACGATCTCGGCGCCCAGTTTTTCCTCCATGGTCGGGAATTTGGCGGGATCGATCTTCAAGCTAGCTTGCAGCAAGGCGGCACCGCCGCCCACCACCACGCCTTCCTCGACGGCCGCGCGGGTCGCGGAAAGGGCGTCCTCGATGCGATGTTTCTTCTCCTTCAGCTCGACCTCGGTGGCCGCGCCGACCTTGATGACGGCCACGCCGCCAGTGAGCTTGGCGAGGCGCTCTTTCAGTTTGTCTTTGTCGAAATCCGAGGTGGTGTTTTCCAGCTCCGCCTTGATAGAGGCGATGCGGGATTTGATGTCTTCTTTGCGGCCCTTGCCTTCCACAACGGTGGTGTTCTCTTTGCTGGCAACGACTTTGCGGGCGCGGCCCAGGTCTTCGAGGGTGGCCGTCTCAAGCTTGAGTCCGACCTCTTGGCTGATCACCCGTCCGCCCGTCAGCACGGCGATGTCCTGGAGCATGGCTTTGCGGCGGTCGCCGAACCCTGGGGCCTTGATGGCCAGGGTGTTGAACGTGCCGCGCAGTTTGTTGACCACCAGCGTGGCGAGCGCCTCGCCTTCCACATCCTCGGCGATGATGACAAGCTGTTTTTTGCCAGCTTGGGCCATGGCCTCAAGCAGGGGCAAAATCTCCTGGATGCTTCCGATCTTTTGGTCCGTGATCAAAATGAAGGGGTCTTGGAAAACCGATTCCATGCGGGCCGGGTCCGTGACCATGTAGGGCGAGATGTAGCCGTTGTCGAACTGCATGCCCTCGACCATGTCGATGGTGAGGCCGACCGTCTGCCCCTCTTCCACCTGCACCACGCCGTCCCCGCCGACTTTCTCAAATACCTCGGCAATTAGATTGCCGACCTCCTCGCTTTGGGCCGAGATCGTGGCCACCTGCGCCATTTCCGCCTTGGTGTGGATTTCCTTCTTCATCTTGTCCAGCTCGTCGATGACATGCTTCACAGCGGCCTGGATACCCTGCTTCAAGAGCATGGGATTGAGCTTGTTGGTCGTGAGGTGGTGCATTCCTTCCTTGATGATGGCGTGCGAGAGCACAGTCGCGGTGGTCGTTAAGTCGCCGGCGATGTCGTTGGTCTTGTTGGCC
>CAZURX010000181.1:0-2223 GCA_964623015.1 uncultured Candidatus Peribacteria bacterium | reverse complement strand
ATCCAATTTTCCCCCACTCAGGGCAAGGCCAAGGTCTACATCATCGACGAGGTCCACATGCTCACCAAAGAGGCCTTCAACGCCCTGCTCAAGACCTTGGAGGAACCGCCTGCCCACGCCTTTTTCATTTTGGCCACCACCGAGGTTCACAAAATCCCCGAAACCATCCTTTCCCGATGCCAGCAATTCAGCTTCCGGCGAATTTCCGAGGAAGACATTGTCCAGCGACTGGGCGAAATCGCGCATGCGGAAGGGGTCAAAACCGAACCTGACGCCCTCACCCTTATCGCCCGCATCTCGAACGGGGGTCTGCGCGACGCCATCGGCCTTTTGGAGCAGATGACTTTGGATGGCGCGATTCTTTACAAGGACGTGATCGACCATTTGGGCATCACGGGCCCCGTGCTGACCCAGGCTTTTTTCCAGGCCCTTTTGGACAAGGACGCCCGCAAGGCCATCGACCTCATTGGACAGGTCAGTGGCATGGGTCAGAATTTGGCCCAGTTCACGCGCGAGCTCATCGCCTTCCTGCGCGAGCAGATGCTGGCGTGGCTCGACGCCAAAAAGGAGGTCGGGGCCCTCGTCCACCTGATCGAAATTTTTTCCGACGCAAAACTGCTCTTGAGCCAGGCCGCCATTCCCCAGCTCCCGCTGGAGATCGCGGTCATCAAGGCGTGCGGATTCGAGATCTCGGCCCCAAAGTCCAAGCCCGCCACCGCCCCGATTTCCAACAAAACCACGACGACCGCCTCGACGTCCGTGTCCGAAACTCCCTCATCCGCGGAAAAGGGCGATTCCGTAGATCCCTCCTTTCGCGCCTTGACCCTTGATGAGGTTCGCGAAAACTGGAAGCGGATCCTGGAAAAAGTCGAAACTCCCTTTATCCGCATGTCCCTGATGGACGGAGAACCGATTGCCCTGGAGAAGGGGAGCCTGCGTTTGGCCTTCCGGTCCAGCAGCCTCATGGACAAAGTCGCCAACGCGACGAACCAGCACGAGATCCAAAAGGCCTTCACCAGCGTTTTCAACACAAAAGTTTCCCTCAAGCTTGAGCTCAAGAAGGTCAGCCTGGAGCCCATTTCCCCCCTAAAGCAGGAGGAGGACAGTTCAGCCATCGAGATGGCGAAGGAAGTGTTTGGAAGCTAATTGAGGACCTGATGGAGGATCTAATGGAGGACCTGATGGAGGATCTAATGGAGGACCTAATCGTGGGCGCACAATAACAATCGGTCCTCAAACGGTCCTCTATGGATCCTCAACTGGGTCCTCAATCGGAAATTATGGATTCCAAGCCAAAAATCAGATCAAAGGCCCTCAAGCTCAGAAAAACCTTTTCCGATTCAGATCGGTTGCTTCGGGATGCCAGGATTTTTGCGAATTTGGAATCGCTGGATTGCTTCAGGAGGTCCCACCATGTCCTTTTTTATTGGTCCGTGGAAGGCGAAGTGGACACCCACGCCCTGATCGACAAAACCATTGCCGAAAAACAACTTTACCTTCCCGTTTCAAGGGGAAAAAGCCATATGCAGGCGGTTCCGATCCGACGACCATTTCGTTTGAAAAAAGGTCGCGAGGGGATCCCTGAGCCAAGAGATAGTACCCCCAATAGCCTTTTCGATCGCCGGATCGAGCTGGTCGTGGTGCCCGGCTTGGCTTTTGACCCCAAGGGGAATCGTTTGGGGATGGGGAAGGGGTATTACGATCGTTATTTGGCCTCGGTGCCCCACGCGGTTCGCGTGGCGCTTGCCTACGAGGAGCAACTGCTTGATAGCCTTCCCAAAGATGCCTATGATGAGCCCATGCATTGGATTGTGACGGATCGACGGATCATACGATGCAAACCCTAAAGAGAATTTTTAAACTGAAAAACTGTCCGCCTGAGGCGGATTAAATAAATTTGTTAAACTTTATAAACTTGATAAATAAATATAAAAAATTGTACTGTTTTTGAAGTTTTGGTTTTGAGATTTATTTTTCAGCTTTTCGGTTTTGAAATTTAAAAATTACTTTATCTGGCCTTTATGTACGAAAACATCAAAAAACAGGATCCCGATCTCTACTCCATGATTTTGGACGAGACACATCGCCAGACTGATGGCATCGAGATGATTCCGTCCGAAAACTACACGTCGCCCGCCGTGATGGAGGCGTGCGGGTCGATCCTCACCAACAAATATTCCGAGGGCTATCCCGGCAAGCGGTACTACGGCGGGCAGGAAAACA
>CAZURX010000180.1:0-2226 GCA_964623015.1 uncultured Candidatus Peribacteria bacterium | reverse complement strand
AACGCTAGTGGCAACAATATGAAAACATCGAAAAACAGGGAAAAATAAACCACGACAACCAAAAGCGTTGAAAAGGCCAGTATTTGGTTAAGAAGGTCTGTTTTGCTCTTGGACTTGGCCCATGCCGCAGTCAAAAGGGATGCAATCAGCTCCAAAACACCCAAACCCACTGTCATCAGTGGCATTATTTTGGCGCCATAATGGATAAGCAACAAAGACTCAAGGAGCGTGTTGGTTACCATCACCCCCAGATTCAAAACAAAGAGAAAGGCAAAAACCCTTAGAAATTTGCGGATATCGATATGGGGGAGCAGTCTCGAAATCATGGTCCCTTGGATAATCCGATAATTATACCATTTTTTGGGCTTTTTTTCCAGTGATACAACCAAAAAGAACAAGGGGTCCTCCTTCAATCACCCCCTGTTCCTGGGCGCCTGCCTCGCCATGGTCTGGGGCGACCGGATTTTGAATTGGTATTTGGGGCTTATCTAGTTTTAATTCCATTCACACCAAAACAAAAATGCTTCGTTTTGAAACGAGTTAGCGCACATATTTCTCAGCACAAAAACGAACTTACAAAATTAGGGTAAAAATCCAACGGGTTCATTGTCTTCTGTCAAACCGACATAAGACAGGCCACTTCCTCCGATCTCGACCCTATCGGCTGCGAAAGAAGTTTGACAGCTTATGTTTACAATTGTATTTATTTATGTTATAATAAAATAAATTCTAATTATTTTAATTATGGTTGAAGGAAAAAACAACACACCTTTAATGGAGAGGGTAGAAGCTGGGGAGTTTGAAGGTCAGCCCGCAACACTTGCGCAATTAGCTCTTGATAATCAAGATAATCTTTCACCAAATGAATTAAAAAAAATTCTCAGGTCAATTGCATCTGAAAAAAACAAACCGCTACAGAGCCCTGCAGGCCGTAGGGCAATTGCAGAAACTTTAAGGGGTATTGGTCAGCCAGACAAGCTAGAGCTGCATGAGTATTTCTTTAACCTTGATGCCACAGGTGGAAAATACGGAATAAGGCTTGAATATTTACTTAGACATAGTGGTTTTGAACCTGTTGACCTGTATGTATGTGTATATCCTGAAGGTAAAGAGCCTATTGAATTTTTATGTGAAACCAATAGAATGAGTCATCAAGGCAAGAAAATAATTTCAAAAGAAGAGCTAGGATTTGATCCTGAAAAAACACCATATGGTTATACAACCTATCTTAAAAAAAAGAACTTATAATAGGTAATTTCAAAGTGGCGTAGCTATAATGTCATTACAAGCTGGAGAAATTTGCGCTACATCCACTAAGGCTACCGTACAGTAGCAAAATCAATCGACTGTCCATCAGCCATCAAATGATTTCATCTCACCACACTCGGCACCTTCCCGCTAAACCGAATATTCCCATCCTGGAGCACAATCTTGAGGGATAGTTCGTAGGTTCCCGCGGGGACGGAATCCCAAATGAAGGTGTAGATGGCCGCGCCGCCGGTTTTCGGGTCGCCGATGGCCTTCGCCACCTCCGAGGATCTTTCCCCTTCCCGCTTGGCCGTCACGATCAATTCCTTCAGGTTCTCGCGGCTGGATTCATCCAAATAAGCCTTGATGAGCATGCGGCCGCCCTCGTTGAGCGAGGTGTTCTTGAAGGGCTCCAAAATGCGGGAAGACCCCGACAGGTTGTCGTCCGACACGCCCGAGACAATGGTAAGCGTGTCGCTGGATTTGTTGTTGGCGTAGTCGAAGGCCACCGCCTTGATGGTGTGTTCGCCCACTTCCTTGGGGACCGTGAATTGCCAAACGTAAGGGGCGGTTCGGGCGGTGAACTGCGTTTGGCCATCCATGGAAAATTCGACCTTGGCGATATCCCCGTTGGAATCGGTCGCGTTCACCTGGGTGGCCATGGAGGCTCCGACCGAAAGCCTGACTCCGTCCTGCGGATAGGCAAAGGAAAGGGTGGGGGGTGTGGTGTCGGCGCCGATCTTCACCTGCACCGAGGATTGGCTTGAGCGATAAAGGGTGTCGAAGACAATGGCCTTGATGGTATGGGTGGATCCCAATTTTGGCTCCTTGTCGGAAATCTTGAGGCTTCCTTTGAAAGGGGTCTTGTTTTCGGTGTCCAAAAGGGTGTTGTCCCAATAATATTCCACCTTTGAAACCCCCGAGGCTGAGGAAATATCCACCCAAACGCCAACATACGGCCCTGTGACGGTGGAGTAG
>CAZURX010000179.1:0-2240 GCA_964623015.1 uncultured Candidatus Peribacteria bacterium | reverse complement strand
TCGCAGGCCAACGCCGTGCGCTTCCACGAGGCTGGGGGCGGGGGCTACGCGTTCTTGTAGTTGTAAACTGACGGGCCCTAGGTGGGGTTGCAGCCCGCGCACCCCCGGCGGTTTTTCTCGGGGGTCTTTTGCCCGCCCAAAAGACCCCCGCCCCCGCGGCGAGCGGAAAAGAAAAACAAAAAATAAATCCAATGGCCACAGCAGATCAATAAATTGGCCCGTTCTCCCCCCTTCACAACAAACAAGCCCACGAAGTCGCTTGAAAAAAACGAAAGAAAGCCTAAAATAAAATCACAACTGGAACATTCGCGACTGCCCTTAATTTCCTCTACAATCAAAAATTAAGGGATTCCAACATTTTTCCACGCTGTGGCGCGGAACTGAGGAAACCCACCTTGAGCCTCAATGGGGATTCAAGTAGGCAGATGACGGTGTTCCGGTTTTAAAATTAATAAACCATGAGCGACGAAATCAAAAAAATCCCCGAGGGGAGTATGCAGCAGGCCGTCCATGGCCTTTTTGCCAAGGTGCAGGAAAAGACGGGGTTGAGAGATGAAAAAATCGAGGAATTCCAAAAAAAATGGCTGGAGGTTCCCGAAACGCGGACCAAATACAAACATTGGTGGGACGCGCCCGCGATCGGCGGGGAGGAACTTTATGCCATGTTCAACGACATCATCGACTTTGTGCAGGCTCAGGAAGTGGGCCAGTCGCATGTGTTCTCGGCGCTACGGGAGGAATCGGAAAAAATCCTGAAGGATCCCGATGCCTTTTTCCATCACGTGGTCGATTTGGGCAAAGGGTGGATGGACCGTAGCTTGGGGTGGGCCAAGTGCTGGATGAACCATGAAAAAAAATGTGAGGTGGCTCCTCCGACCAAAATGGAGGATTCGCCGTTTGAAGATGAGGAAAGGGATCCCGAGGAGGAGCTGTCCGACTTCGAAAAGGCGGATCTGGAGGATAGGGAGGAAAAAGAAGACGGGGGGGAAGATGAAAATGAAAAGAAGGAGGATGGGGTGCAAAAAGATGAAAAGGCCGAAAAAAAGCCAGCCAAAAAAACCACAAAGGTTAAGGTTAAAGCTAAATCGGCCCCGTCAAAATCCAAGAAGGCGTCCAAGAAAAAATCATAATTATCGCCGGCTTGGGTCTCGCAATTGGGACTCGCACTCGCACTGCTTTCGTCGTTCTTGTCCCTCAAAAAGGAAATCGGTATAGTGGCGGTGTCCACCGTAGCCTTAGAGAAGGCGGATGGTGTCTGATAACCCCTCTCCGATTTATGAAAATCTCCCTCAACTGGCTTCAGGATTTCGTGGAGCTCAAGGAAAAGAATCTGGAAAAGATCAAAGCCGTGATCACCGCGGCCTCGGCTGAGATCGAAACCATGGAAAGCACAGGCTCCGACTTGGATAAAATCGTCCTCGGGCAGATCAGGCAAATTCTGCCCCATCCAAATGCCGACAAGCTAAAAATCGCCATGGTCGACAACGGCCAGGAGGTGTTGAAGGTGGTTTGCGGCGGATCGAATTTGAGGGAAGGCATAAAAATCGCCTTCGCCGAGCTGGGCGCTGTGGTCAAATGGCACGGAACCGAGGTGGTGAAAATGGAAAAGGCCAACATTCGTGGCGAGGACAGCTTTGGCATGATCTGCGCCGCCGAGGAGATCGGTCTGGCCGAAATGTTCCCGAAAAAGGGTGAAAAAGAGATTGTGGATTTGAGTCATGTGGACGCCCCCATCGGCACGCCGTTGGCCAAGGTATTGGGGTTGGATGACACCCTGATCGACATCGACAATCACGCCATCACCCACCGTTCCGACCTGTTTTCCCACCGCGGGTTCGCCCGAGAATTCGTGGCCACGGGTTTGGCCAAATGGAAAACGATCAAAATGGCCAAACCCGTACGATCATCCCATGGGGTGATCGTGGCCACCAACCATTCGCCTGCCCCGATCGACATCGAGATCGAAGATAAGGACCTTTGTTCCAATTATTTAGGTGTCTACATGACCGGCATCGAGGTGGCGGAATCGCCAGGCTGGATGAAAAAGCGCCTCAGCGCCTGTGGCATCCGCCCATTGGCTAACATTATCGACGTGACCAATTACGTGATGCTGGAATTGGGCATGCCCCTGCACGCCTTCGATCTGGATCAGGTGAAGGGCAAGGAATGGGTCATGCGCAAAAGCAAGAAGGGCGAAAAGGTGGTGACTTTGGACAAACGCGAGATCGAATTGATGGATG
>CAZURX010000178.1:0-2281 GCA_964623015.1 uncultured Candidatus Peribacteria bacterium | reverse complement strand
CCAGCGGAATCTACGAGGTGGAGCGCGAAATTCGCCATCGCGAAAGGAAGAAAAAGCGAAAATGCGGATGCATTCTGTTCCACAACGGGCGAACGAAGTTCACCCTCAAGCTGATGGATTTTGTGTCCGAGTTTAACTTAAAGCCCATCTTCGAGGCGCTCACGTCGGCTGAGGCCGATGCCAAACTGGCCAATGGGGTGACCGACCAGCGTTTTTTGAAGGCTGGTTGGGGAGGGTCTAACGAGATCGGCGGACCGCCGCGCTACCCAAACGGCGCCGGCACTTTTTTGAGCAATGAGGCGATCAAAAAGATTGTGGCGGAAAATTTGAAAAACCAGGCCAGGGAGGTGAAGACCCTGCAGACAAATGGAAACAACGGGAACGGAAACGGGCATTCGAATGGCAATGTCCCCACCCCGTCAAACGACCCGAAGCAATAATTCCGGAATTCGATATTCGGGATTCGTCATTTCGTCACCAGCCGATCCGACAATTCCGTGATGTTCCCCGCCTTTTTCATTCCTGCGCACCTTTTTCATTCCTGCGCACTTTTTTCATTCCTGCGCGCCTTTTTCATTCCTGCGCAGGCAGGAATCCCCCAGTCGACCATCATGAATAGGCTAGGTGGGAGATTCCTTTTTGCAAAGGAATGAAAAGCAAAAGGGAATGAAAAAATAGGTGAATGAAGTCCATCGGCTACTAACCTTTCACCAGCCGATCCGATAATTCCGTGATGTTCCCCGCCCCCATGGTCACCACCACGTCGTTGGCCGTGACCTCTTTTTTCAGCAGGCCGTAGGTGGTTTCGAAATTCTTGCCCCACGTCACGTTTTTGTGGTGTTCGGCAATGGCCTTCGCCAGCCGTTCGGCGTCTATTCCCCGCTTGTCCTCCTCGCTGTCGCGCGCGGCGTAGATGTTGGGAATGATCACCTTGTCGGCCGAGGAAAAAGCCGTCTTGAACTGCTCCAATAGCCGAAGGGTCCTCGAGTGCTGGTGGGGCTGGAACACGCAGATCAGTTTTTTGTCCGGAGTGGCGGCTTTCAGGGCCTTGAGCGTGGCGTCGATCTCGGTCGGATGGTGCCCGTAGTCGTCGTAGACCTTGGCCCCCTGGAACTCGCCCTTCAGTTCCATGCGCCTCCAGGTTCCCCTGAATTTTCGAAGGGCGTGTCGGACTTCGTGGTTGTTGGCCGCCAAGGCTTCGGCCGCCAAAAAGGCCAGCAAGGCGTTGAGCTTGTTGAAGGAGCCGAGCACTTGCAAGGGCATGTCCCATCGCTCGGCTTCCGCCATGCCCGCTTTCACCACTTGCCCCTTGCAGTTTTTCGCGACCTCGGCGCTGTTCTTGTCGTCTGCGTTGATGATCAAAAATCCGTCTTTGGGCAATTTTTCCGCCAGGGAGGCGAACGCGCTCACATAATCCTTTTCATCCTTATAGTAGTCGGTGTGGTCCAAATCCAGATTCAGGTTCACCATGCCGAAAGGCTTGAGCGAGAGGAAATCCCTTCGGTACTCGCACGCCTCCACCACCAACAGGTCCGATTGGCCAATCCAAATGTTCCGCCCTGAGAATTCCCGCACCTTGCTTCCCACGATCACCGTGGGGTCCAGGCCTGCTTCCATAAGGGCCAGGCCCAGCATGGCTGTGGTCGTGGTCTTGCCGTGGCTCCCGGTGATTGCGATCGTCTTTTTCCCCTCGGAGATTTTGCCGAGCGCCTGAAAGTAGCTCATCAGGGGAATTCCAAGCTCCTTGGCCCTCAGGTATTCGGGGTTTGTCTCAAAATCGATGGCCTCGGTGTAGATGGCCAATTCGACGCCCGCCCCAAGGTTTTGGGCTTGGTGGCCGATGAAAACCGTTGCCCCCTGCGTTCGCAAATCCTCCAGCAGGGCCGAGTCCGAAACATCGGACCCCGAGACCGTGGCGCCATCGTTCAGGGCCCAATACGCCAGGGCGCTGATTCCGATTCCCCCAAGGCCGATGAAATGGATATTCCCAGCATTTAACATGGATCAACTTTACCTCAATCTCCACGTGAATTCCAAGTTTCACTAAAACCCTAAATCCTAGGCACAGAGCCCACCCCCCAGGTCCTAAATCCTAGGCACTAGAGCCTAAACAAACTCCAGGATCCAGAGTCCAAATTCCAGAACGCAAACCATAACCCTCGATTTTTTGGCAACAATGGTTTTGTTTGGAGTGTCTGGCCTTTGGATTTTAGGCACTAGAGCCCGCCCCCAGGTCCTAAATCCTAGGCACTAGAGCCTAAACAAACTCCAGGATCCAGAG
>CAZURX010000177.1:0-2287 GCA_964623015.1 uncultured Candidatus Peribacteria bacterium | reverse complement strand
TAAAAATTTGGCGACGAATCTTTACGAATCCTTTTTTGAAACAACCCATAGAATGGAGCGTGCGATGAAGGCTCGAATGTTTAAGTGCCTGCTTGTGTTTTTCTACTTTTTTCGTCCAGGGCTTTCCCTGGCAGAGAAACCCAAACCCAAACTGGCGGCTTTTGAGCCGGCAACACCGGAAGAACAGGGGATGTATCGGATCGACGCACAAAAGCTTTACGGCTTTGCGCTGACTGAGGAGTATTGGCAAAAAATCGCCAAACTCTACGACGAGGTGGCCACATTCAAGGGAAAACTTAGAGACCCCAATGCCCACCTTGCCTTTCGGAAGGCAAACGCCAGGCTCAATCAGGCTGTATTTAGCCTGAAGGTCGCCACCGCCCTGCTGACTTCTCAGGATACGACCAAAGCCTCCGAACTCGACCGGAAGTTGGTTGAGCGGATCAATCCGCTCTATAACGAGAAAATTGCCTGGGCGGACCGAGAGATCACCTCCATCACCATGGAGGAGTTCGACCAAATGGCAAAAAAGGTTCCAGAACTCGAGTTTTACCGCTGGGATCAATTCACCTACGCACGCCGAGGCGCGCACACGCTTTCCGAAGAAGTCGAGAAAGCGGTCACCATCCTGGGCCAATCCCACGGGATTCCCAGCCATTGGTATGCCGACGAGCTCAATCGAATGCCGTGGCCCGACCTTATGGTCGATGGGAAGAAGGTGAACCTGAGATCGCATTTCGGGCTCCTGTTCTCCCATCCCGACCGCAAAATCCGGAAAGACGCCTGGATTCGATACCTTACGGTTTATCGAGAAAACCACGAGCGTCTTGGCCAGATTCTGATCGACAACATGCGGGCGACGAACGACCTTTCGGTTGTTTACGGATTTCCGAATGGCGCGGTGGAAGAGATGTGGCACGGGTTCTACCTGACCCCCGAAGAAGGCGATCGGCTTTTTGCCGCGGTGGATAGGGGACTTCCCGTTTACCAGGAATACCTGACGCTCACCCGCGGGGCCATTGCCAAAAACCACGGGCTCAAGAAATTTGAGCCTTGGGATCGGGCGATCAGCGCCCAAAGACAAAAACCCCCACGCCACACGGTGGCTCAGGCCATCCACTTGGTGAACCAGGCGGTGGGCGGCTTTTTTGGAGGGGAATACGCCGAGGAACTTTCGGCGTACATGAACCCCAAAAACAACCGAATCGATTTTTTTGGCGGTCCGAACCGCGAACGAGGCGGGTTTTCCTGCCTCGACCCTTCGGCACCCTCCTGGTTTTACAGTAGGGACTTTTCTGGAGAGCTTACCGATGCGTTCATCCTCGCCCACGAGGGAGGACACATCACGGAAAACGAGCTCCAAAAGCGAGCCGGCACGGATTGGCACTATTCGGTGCTGAACACGCCGATCTATCTGTTAGAGGCCCCGGCCCTGCTCAACGAGAGCCTTCTGTATCACCACCTGTACACATCGGCCAAGACCGATGAGGAGCGACTGTATTTTTTGCAGGAGCTTCTTGATAACAACTTCTCCCTTTACAATATTGTCGCCTACGGCCGTTTCGAGGTCGAGGCGTACAAAGGGGTGAAGGCGGGCCAAATCAACAAACCGATGGATCTGAACAAGCTTTGGAAAGAAGTTTCGGAGCCCATCGACCCCTTGGGTTGGGAATACCCGGAGCTGGTTGAAGTGCGGTGGTCCCAAATCCACCATTTTTTCACCCAGCCCCTATACTACCCCAACTACATCTTGGGGCAGTTGATCAGCACCAGCCTATTCGCGGAGCTGATCCGACACCCCGAGGCGAAGGAAAAGTACATCCGATGGCTCAAAAAGGGCTTCACCGCCTCGCCCCGGGATCTGCTCTTGGAATTCGGGATCGACCTTTTGGATCCTGACATCGCGCAGAAAACCTTTGGGGCCATCCAGCCGTTCGTTGAAGAATTCAGGACTCTTTTGAAGAAGCAAATAGTCGCCAAATAGAGCATCAAAATTAAGAGGGTAATCGGTTTGAATCCAGCTTTCTGCTCTTCCCATCAATTTTTTTTAGTATTAACAGTCCTAATGTATAATACTTGAAATGGTACCCCCCTGGACCCCCCGCCACGAACCCCCCCTAACCCCCCTTCCAACGAAGGGGGGAATGCTTTTCCAGTTCCCTCCAACGAAGGGGGGAATGCTTTTCCAGTTCCCTCCAACGAAGGGGGGAATGTTTTTTCAGTCCTTCCGGCGAAGGGGGGAATGCTTTTCCAGTTCCTTTCGATGAAGGGGGGAATGCTTTTCCAG
>CAZURX010000176.1:0-2296 GCA_964623015.1 uncultured Candidatus Peribacteria bacterium | reverse complement strand
CAGGGCCTTGAAGGTGCGCAGGGCCGCGTCCTGCACTTTTTTCACGAGTTCGGGCGATAGTTTGGCGGGGATCTCCAATTTCGCCCCGTTGTCGTCGATGTACTTGGCGTCGTACGAGTAGAAGTCGTGCGTGGGGATGATCTCGCCGGGGATGGAGGCGATGGGGTGGGCGTTGCCCAGCACCGAGCATTCGATCTCGCGGCCTTTGATGAATTCTTCGACCAACACTTTGTGGTCGTATAAAAAGGCATCGGCCACGGCTTTTTTGTATTCCGCCTCGTTTGTGGCCTTGCTCACGCCCACCGACGAGCCCATGTTGGCGGGCTTTATGAAGCACGGGCTGCCCACCTGCTCGGTCACGGTTTGGTAATCGGGGATCGGATCCTCGGATTCGAGGAGCATGAATTTGCCGATCTTCAGGCCCGCGTCGCGCAATAGTCGCTTCATCACGTCTTTGTCCATGCCCACGGCCGATCCGAGCACGCTGGGTCCCACGAACGGGAGGTTCGCGAGCTTCAATAGCCCCTGCACCGTGCCGTCCTCGCCGAACGGCCCATGCAAAATAGGGAAGACCACATCGATGGTGCTGCCAGCCTCGCCCGTGGCGAAATGGGCCATTTTGCCTCCGCTTTGGGGCACCAGGGCCACGGAATCGCTGGCCGTGGTATCCTGCGCGGCAGGGGTCACGGAGGTCAACTGGAACACGGCGGGGGTGGTCAGATGCCATTGGCCTGTTTTATCGATGCCAATGAGCACAGGATTGTATTTTTCCTTATCGATCGCGTCGAAAATGTTCTTGGCGGATTTGAGCGACACCTCGTGCTCCGCGGATTTTCCGCCGAAAAGGATGCCGACATTGATCTTGGTGGGATTCATAGGTTTGGGTTGGTTATTTCAGGCGCTCATTGTCTGAACCCTGATTACGAGGATTCAACGATGGCCATGATTTCGGATTAATTCTCCCACATTTTATATTGGGAGCCGAGTTTGTTATTCAAGCAATCCTTTAATCAGGCGAATCATGGTTCAGACAGTCTCCCACCCGAATTCCCCGTAAAATTCTCCCTTTTCGATCATTTTCAGCGCCTGTTTCACATCGGGCAAAATATTTTTTGGCAGTTTTTTAAGGGGAGACCAGCGCAAGTCGTCGCACTTGTTCGGTTCCATGTTGCGGATCTCGCCTTTCCATTTTTTGGCTGTCAGGTAAATATCAATATACTCCCGGTCGGGGCGGTACCGGTGCGAAACGTGGGCCACGGTCAGGTCCTTGGGGCTCAGGGTGATTCCCGCCTCTTCCTTCGCTTCGCGAATAATCGACTGTTTGGCGGTCTCGGCGCCGTCCAAATGGCCCGCCACCAGGCTGTATTCGCCGTCTCGGTATCCGGTGTTGAACCGTCGCAGGAGCAGCACATCGCCCTTTTTTTGAAGGACGAGGTAGGCCGCGATAAAGATTTTGAAGCGTTCGGTGTTGGTCATAGGCAGGGGTTGCAAAGGCTACCGAAGGTTTTCGATAAGACTCATATTCATGCTGTACGAGGCCTTGTTGATATCGCTGAGCATGGTGCTCATCTTTTGGATGTCGCTGAGGGTTTTTTGCAGTTCTTGGGTGTCCTTGTCAGTGAGTTTCTTGCCAGAATTCAGTTTTTTGTCCACGGTGGCTAGGGCTGCGCTCGAAGCTTCGTTCACGCACTCCGCGGCTCCACTGGAGAGCGCGGAGCAGACGGACGGTTTTTCGTTTTCCACCGCAACGTTTTTGACGCACCCTTCCTTGGTGTACGAGCCGATGCCGCCTTGGATGCGGTCGCAGATCGATGGATCGGCTTTGTTCTGGGCCACCATGTCCAAACATTTGTCACGCGGGGGGTTGGAACCCGCCTTGGCGAAGCCGGCCGGCGCCTTGACCTTGTCGCAGTCGGCTGGATTGTTGGTTTGCACGGCCTCTTGCTGGTAGCAATGGGCGGAGTCGTCGCCCATGAATCCGCAGGGCGCGCCCAAAAGAAGTTGGTCCCACACGCAACCGCTGAGGAAGAGCGGTGAGACGAGAAGAGCCAGGAGGCCGACCGCCTTTCCTGGTTTTTTGGCGAGCGAAAGGAGGAGGAGCGCAAACCCCAAGGCCATGGTCGCGATAGAGGCGTAGAACAGCGGGAATCCCACGTAGAAGATGATCCCGTTCACCAGAGGCATGCGGCCCGTGGTGAAAAACGTCATGTCCAACCCCAAAAGCCCCAGCGGGACGAGGCCCAGCAAAACAGTCAACGGCATGCCCACACGCGTTCGGGTGATCCGCAAAAGCCCA
>CAZURX010000175.1:1449-2331 GCA_964623015.1 uncultured Candidatus Peribacteria bacterium | reverse complement strand
CCCCCATCAGATTGAACTTTTTTCTCAGCTCCCTCCAGTAAGTCAGGCGATTGAAAAAATCCAATGGATTTTCCGACAGCCGGAGTTTGGTCAGCACCGATCGGATTTCCCGCTCATGCTCCTCGGTGTATCGCGCCATCTTCCCAAGGTTTTGTCTTAAAGCCTTTGGATCTCCCAAAGCATTTCGAATCTCATCCTCGATTTCCTCCATTCGGATCGATTTGATCACGGCGTAATTCGATTGGTAGTAATCGAATCGTTTTCTGTAGTCGGCTATTTCCGCATGGAATTTCTCCAGAGTTGCCTTTAGATTTTTGGCCGCTCCTCTACGCTTTGCCATTTTTCCCGCAATGGCGAGCAAGGCCGCCTTCCGCTCCTCGGCAAAGGTCATTCGGACGGGGGTGGTCAGGATTTCGAACTCCTTTCGATCGAATCCGTGCCTTTCCGCGATTCGACTGATTTCCCTTTGATCCACTCCGGTGTCGAAGGTGTCGATGAACAGGCTGTTGAGCCAAAAGCCCTCATAGGATCGCGTCAGTTTTTTGAAGCACTCCACCAGATCCGACTTGGACACCGATGCCCATGCCTGGCTGAAGGTTTCCGTATAAATTTCCTCAATTTCTGAGCCAAAGCCCAGAAACCGGTTGTACACCCTTTCGTACTCCGCAAGATCCGAGTAAGTTTCATAGGCTTGCTTCGCGGCCTTCTCCATGCCATCCAGATCCCAATAAAACGCCCCCAGCTCCCTTCGGTAGAACGCCTCCACTGGACCGAACCCCTGGAAGCCGTGGGGGCCGGGCACCTTGCACAATCCCGAAGCGACCAGCGGCGGCCAGCTGGAGAAGGGGATCGCCTCCGCCTCCTGCCTGTAAAGCCTATCGG
>CAZURX010000175.1:0-1439 GCA_964623015.1 uncultured Candidatus Peribacteria bacterium | reverse complement strand
CATTTTCAAAGTCTATTGGTTGACAATAGTAGTTTTTTTTGACCGTTTTTTTGGTCGGTTTTTTCCTCTCGATCAGATCGGGGATATCCACTCCATAGATTTCGCACAACTTCTCCAAGGTTGAAAACCGAATGCCTGCGACGCGGCCCTTCATCAGGGCGTCCACCGCATTGCGGTTCAAGCCCGTTTCGCGGGCAATTTCGGAGACCCCTTTGCCCAAGCGCTGGGCCAATTCTCTTAATTTAAAATGAATCATATAACTATTATACTAATCAATTCGTGCTTATTATAATGATTCATTGCTTATTGTCAATAATTATTGACTAGTATACTAGTAAAATTTAATCAGAAAAATGCTCATCTCTAAAGGCCTCCTCGAGGCTCTGTGCCTCTTCGGGATTACCATCAGAGCAATTGACCAATCGGAGGCGCGACCACATCTTCGTCGTAAATGACGAATGGGATGATCTCTTGGTCGTTTTCCGTCACCAGATCCTCGTGATAAAGAGAGGACATTGCCTCGTTTTCGATGTTCAGACAGCCGGCCGAGCCCCAGCGTTTGGTGTGGAGCACAATGTCCGCCCCGAGCATGCTGTGCGGGTGCGGGTAAAGTTTGTCTCCAATTCGGTTGACGGCGGGGATTTTGGCGTATTGGGCCAGGGTCATCTTGCCGTTCAGCAGATAGGGGAGCGCGTCGTGGGGCATGGGGTAGCTTACTTTGTACACGCCAAAAGGTTGTCCGTTGCTCCATCCGTTCATGGAGCTTTTGGTCGTGCGGTAAAGATAGCGGATCACGGGGCCGCCAGGGCTTTTCAGGTCGCCGTATTTGTCTTTTTGGCCTTCCTTGCGGTAAGTCACGTCGTAGGTGTGGCGGATCGTATAGCCGGTGTCGGTTTTCTCATAGGTTTCCAACCGCCCTTTAGCGTCTGGGAATTTGACCAGTTTGACGGCATAACGGTGGGGTTGGTCCAGGATCCCGTACAGGTCGATGATTTGCGATTCACGAATGCCATCGTCAGCCGCCACATTCACGATTCCTCCGGATTCCTGGGCAGGCACCCATAAGGAACGATCACCCACCTTGAACCAATTGATCCCGTCACGGTTTACCCCTTCGCTTGGAACGAACGTCATTCCCTTGTACAGGCTGGGACCTGGCTTTGAGTCGATCCTAGGCTCCTGATACAAGGTTAGCTGGGCCGAAGACACGACAAAAGTTTGATCGAGGCTCCATCGTCCTTGAGCATTGGCCAAGGGCGCAAAGAAAGCCATAAACGCGAGGACGCCCGATAAAAAGCGAATAGCAAAAT
Source organism: uncultured Candidatus Peribacteria bacterium (assembly GCA_964623015.1). Classification (GTDB taxonomy): domain Bacteria; phylum Patescibacteriota; class Gracilibacteria; order UM-FILTER-43-11; family UM-FILTER-43-11; genus FEN-1329. Next base: position 129 of record CAZURX010000175.1, on the reverse strand, counting down.
TCTTAGTCATTGTTATAGGTGATTTAAACGCTTGTTTAACATAACATATTATTTTATACTTGTCAAGTAACCAAAGGCTATTTAACAAAGTTGGACAGTAAAAAGCATGTTTGAGATGATTGTTTAGCC
>CAZURX010000174.1:0-2350 GCA_964623015.1 uncultured Candidatus Peribacteria bacterium | reverse complement strand
TGGCCGTACGGAGCTGGACGAAATTCCCGCGACGAACGATGTTGTGAATGCTGGGGGTCATGGACATGAGCTCGAAAACCGCCACCTGTCCAGGCTGGTCGATGCGCTGTACCAAATCTTGGGAGACAATGAGAGACAAAACCGAAGCGATGCGATCCAACGCCTGTTTCTGCAGGTCGTGGGGATAAAAACTGGCCATGCGCTCCAAAGTCTGGGTTACGCCTCGAGTAAGCATCGAGGTGATGACCAAATGACCCGTTTCCACCAATTTCAAGACATTGTCCAAGGTTTCCATATCGCTGACCTCGCTCACGACCACCACGTTCGCGTCTTCACGCAGGGCGGATTGGAGGGCGTTCGCCATAGTGAGGGTATCCTTGCCCAGTTCCCGTTGGGTGAACATGGATTTATTGTCCTCAAACACGTACTCGATGGGGTTTTCGATGGTGAGCACGTGCTTCACCTCATTTTCATTGATGTGGCGGAGCATGGACTGGATGGTGGTCGACTTGCCGGAGCCCGCAGGCCCACAGACCACAATAAGCCCCTCGCGCAGGCTGAGAAACTTCTTGATGGCCTCGGGCACGCCCAACTCGTCCATGGTTGCGACATGCTTGGAGACCATGCGCATCACGCCAGCGAGCTTGCTCTTCTGATAAAATAGATTCACGCGGAAATTCACGCCATTGGAGTGGGTGTACGAAAAATCGAGTTCACGTTCGGCCTCGAAGCGTTGCTTTTCCTCAGGAGTAGAAATCAACTCATCCACCATGGACTTGGCCTCCTCGCGCGAAAGCGTGTCCACGTTCTCGATGAAAACAATTTTACCGCCCACGCGCAGGGCCAGTTTCCCGCCTTCGCGGAAATGGATGTCGGACGCCTCTTTCTCGATGCAGAGGTTCACCAATTGGTTGAGGGTGATGCGGTTGCCGTTGGTTCGGGGCGCCGCAGAGGTTGAAATAGTTTCTGGATCTATGTTGGGTTGCATAGGCATTAATTAGATAGGATGATTAAGATTATTACGATGATTGGGATTATTAAGAGAAGGAATTTTCCAATTAAATATTAATTTCCAAGTTTATTTTTAAAGATTTTGAGTTCTGAGCTATCGTAATCATCTTAATAATCTTAATCATCGTAATAATCCTAGGTTTGGTGATTCCTCATCTGTGACGCCAAATACCGTTCGATATTGGCTTGCCGCTGGCTGCGGATAACGATCATCAAAACCACGATCACGCCGATCATGGCGACGAGGCCAAAACCCAGGCCCACAAGGCCGAAAATCAGCATCAAGTTGCTCGCGGGGGCGGGGACAGGTGCCGCGGCCTTAAGGGGCCCCTCGGGCACAACCTCAGGAACAACCACTTCCTCCTCGGCTGGAAGCTTGGGCAAAGAGGGTTTCTTGGCCAACACATCGTCCGGCATCACCACGGGGGTGACCCTCTCGATCACCTGTTGATAAAGACGATTCTCATAGATCACCTCTTTCAGCTTGTAGACTTTGACCAAAACCCAATAATTGCCTTTCTCAAGGCTAAAATCATCAAAAGTGACTTGGACCTTGCCCCTCTCGTCTGGGGAAATGGGTTGGGACAAGGGGCCAAAGGGCAACGACTTGAGCACTTGGGTCTCCTTTTCGTCGTAGATGTCGACCTGGCCATTGAGGGTGGTGATTTCCGTGTTGCCCATGTTCTCGATTTCGGCATTCAGCGTAAAAGGCTGGCCCTCCTCGGTTGGATTAAGAGAGATGGATTGGACACGGTAGTTGATGGAGATCGTGCCGATCACTTTCAGTTCGACCGCGATATTGGCACCCAGGGTGATGGCGACGGTCCCGCCTTCCTGCGAGCCTTCGGAAATCGGTTCGAGAGTGACAAAAATGCCACCTTTGTAATCTTTTAGGGCCGCTTTTTGGGGAACCTCCACAATCACCTTCATGGGGAGGATGTTTTCCCCTTTTTTCATGATCAGGCGATTCTGATTTTCGATCTTGAGCCACTTTGGGATCTCTTTGTCCCCCGTGATCCGGATGTTCACCTTCATGTCCTGGTCGGGATCGTTTCGGCTCAGGTTCACAATCTGCTCGAAGGTGGAACCCGGAAGCAAGTGGTCGTTCCGCACCCACGGGGGCGAGGTCCCAAAAGCCGCCTCGGATTGGAGGATGTTCGCAGTCAGGCTCACTCCCAGTCCCATCAGAACCAACGCGATAAGGAGATGGCGGAATTTCATAAGTGGATTTGATTTAATCTAAATATTATAGCATAAACAGGGGCAAAATTCAATGTCTTAAAACCAGGACTGTAACGTAGGCCTGTGGGTTTCATTTGTAGTTCCGGAAGTAAAAGAG
>CAZURX010000173.1:0-2377 GCA_964623015.1 uncultured Candidatus Peribacteria bacterium | reverse complement strand
CGTTGAATTTCCGTTCATATTCCCCGGGGTAGTGGCGAGCGGGCCGACCGAACGGAGCGAGGGCGACCTTCAGGGAGCCCGAAGGGCAGAGAGGGCAAGACACGTATCGGCCCTTTGGCCGAAAGTGTTTTGAGGCCCGCCCCATTGTGGGTTTTTGGATACTTTTTGGCCCGTTCTCCGTAGTAAATACTACGAAGGATGAACCGCGCAAAAAGTATCGCCCGAGCGGCGAGCGACATTCGAAAACAGAGAAAAACTCCGTTCCCCGCGGTTTCCCGCAGGGAAAGCGGCCACCAATTATGGCAAGACAACCAAGGGTTTAGCCCAAAGCTTGTTGCCCAATAAACCCATTTACTCTGAACTTCATTGATAAAAATGCGAAAATTTGGTAAAATATATAGATTAAATGTCAAAACACTACAAACACGTTCGGCGTCAGGCTAAAAAGCACCATGAGGCGGAACTGCGTCTCAAATGGTTGCTGTCCCGCTATGTGCCCAGAAAGGAGAAAGTGTGGACTATTTTTTTTGGCACCTTCGTCTTCGCGCTGTTGACCCTGCTTCTTTTCAGGAACTGGGGAACGATTGTCGAATGGCTCCAGCCAGAGCCGAAGCCCCAAGCCCAAACCATTGACAACCGAGGAGCAAAGACCGGGGTTGTGGCGGTTTACCGTGTGGAGGGGCAGGCCGTCACAGAAAGTCAAAAAGCGACCCCTCCAACAGGCGCACCCACTGGAGCGCCCACTGGAGCCCCAACAGGTGTTTTGCCCAAGGCCGAAGAAGGAACCCTGAAAGACATCGTGTGGGTCACCAACTATCTTTCCAGAGGCCAGCATCTCACAAAGCTGGAGCAGGACAAGGCGAAGTCGCTTCTGAAAAGCGTGCTCGCAACCTATTACCTTGGGGAAAAGACAGTGGACATCAACGCGACGCTAACGCTCGACACCAAGTTGCTTTCGCAAATCCAGAACACGCTCTCGGTCGATCTGTTCCAGTATCTGAACCAGGCCGTGAATCGCGCGGACGCCCTGAACGAATACCTGAACCTGCTCAACACCCTCAAGGACAAGACGGATCAGAGGATCGCGGACCTTGGATACAAGATTTCATTCTTGTCCGCCAACGTCAAAAACCAGGAAACCGAAATCGGGACCAGCGAAAAAATATTCTTCGACAACCTCAAGATGTTCAACGGCCCCAACGCCGAGGAGGAGTTGGCCAAGTTCATCGGCCTACGCCAAAGCCAGGCCGAGGTCCGCGCCAAATCGGGCGCCTACGACTCCCTTCGGAAGTACTATCAATTCTTCCGTCCCAAGTTGGACAACCTGATCCACGCCATCACGGCCAACCGCGACCCGCTGATCGCCGGCGTGAAGGTGGTGGAGATCCAGAACATGGCCCTCCCGCTGATCATTCAGCAAAAATAAGTGACAAGTGATAAGTGACAAAAGTGATAAGTGCGCAAAATCTGGACTTATCACTTGTCACTGCTATCACTTATCACTCTTCATCAAGGATCGCCAACCCAACCGAAAGGTAGATGAGTATCAGGGGGTAAAGAAGCGAGTTCACGAAAATCGAATGGATCATCATCCCTCCGAAGCCGGCCAATAGGCCCGCGTCGAGGGCGCTTTTGAAATCCTTGCGTTTCCATGACCGCCGAAGGGCAATGGTCGTGGCGATGAAGCCGATGGCCAGAAAACTCAGAAGCCCGAAAATCCCGCTGGTGGCCCACAGGGTGAGGAGGGTGCTGTCGGATCCGCTCGCGGCATGGTCGGAAAGCAGGCCGTAGCCACGGTTGTTGATCTCGTATTTGTAGCGGTTGTAGCCGATCCCCGCCCACGGATGGTCCGCGATGATCTCGGTGGCGTATCGCCAGGATTTCACCCGCAGCTCGGCGGTCGGATCGAGTGGCTTTTGCGAGTCGAGGCCCAAAAAGGCCTTGCCCGAGTCCACGGCGTCCAAGGTCCGTTCCTGCACGCGCGCCGAAAAACCGAAGGCGATCAGGGCGATTAAGACCGCGGCAATCAGGAGCTTGCGGGATTTGAGCAGGGAAAGGATTCCCATGCCAACCAAAAACGCGAGGGCCGCGCTTCGGGAATAGGTCAAATAGAGTGAAACGAGGCCGATCAAGGCTAGGGCGGAAATTCCAAAAAACATTTTTCGATCCTTGGTCTGGCGGAAATAAAGCGCCATTGATACGAACAGGATAGTGACAAAAGCCAAATACCCACCCAAATAATTGGGGTCGAACCACGTGGAAAGCATTCGGCCAATGTGGGGATCCCAGCCAAAGACGTCCATGCCCAAATCAAGAAAGCTGGGGAAATAGGCGAGTTGGAGGAACCCCAAAGTTGAAATAAGGATCAAGCTAGACC
>CAZURX010000172.1:0-2399 GCA_964623015.1 uncultured Candidatus Peribacteria bacterium | reverse complement strand
CAGATCCGTTTGGCGGTCATCCCGAATTACAACCTGGAGGTCGCGAAGCTCCTTGTGCAAGGGGCCGATGTGTGGCTCAACAACCCCCAGCCCCCCATGGAGGCCAGTGGAACCAGCGGCATGAAGGCCGCGGCCAACGGCGCGCTCAACCTTTCCATTCTGGACGGATGGTGGCCCGAGGGGTATGATCTGGAGCCCAAGTCCGGCTGGGCCTTTGGAGAGACCACGCTTTCGCCCGGAAGCCAAGAACGCGACGCGGACCAGTTGTACGATCGCCTTCAGGAGGTGGTGGCCGAATATTACGAGAACCCCGAGGATTGGTCCGAGCGCATGAAGCACGCCATCGCCCTTGGCGCGCAGTTCAACACCCACCGGTGCGTGCTCGAGTATAAGGAAAGGATGTGGAAAGTCTAAAATTTGAATTCAAAAAGCCTCCGAGTGCCTAAAACCTAGGTGCTAAAGCCTAAACAAAATCCAAACGGCCCAGGTTCCAAATCAAAAAATCCAAACAGTTCTTGAGCCTGAAATATTAATGATGGGTAGATTGGTTTGCGAGGTTTGGTCTTTGGAATCTGGAGTTTAGGCCCTGTTTGGATTCTAGGCATTTCGGTTTTAGGATTTGGGTCGAATTGAGGTTTGAAGTGGGGTTTGGGTTATTAGGTTATAATGTCGATGTATGCACAAACGTTTGAATCCAATTAAAATCAACGAGGGATTCACTTGCCTGAAGTGCAAAAAGGAGGTGGGCCCGAACAACGATGGCAGCTGCCGAAATCATTGCCCGTTTTGCCTTTGGTCTTTGCATGTGGACAAGGAGGTGCCTGGCGACCGCGAAAGCGAATGCGGGGGGTTGATGCAACCTGTGGGTATCGAGCTCAACAAGAAAAAGGGGTTGCGCCTTATTCATGTTTGCCAGTTGTGTGGCCACAAATCATTCAACCGCAGCGCCAGCGACGATAATTATGATCTAGTCTGCCAGCTTTCGAGAATCCCTCAGCAGTAGAAAAGCCTAAACTCTAGGCACGAAAGCCTAAACAAAATCCAAACGGCCCAAAGTACAAATAACAGAATCCAAATTTACCATTATCCAAAGTCAACAATGAGAGGCGAAGTGGTTTGCGGTGTTTGGCCTTTGTGCTCTGGGGTTTAGGCCCTGTTTAAGTTCTCGGAGTTTCGGATTTAGGATCTAGGGGTGGGTATTGGAAGGGTTTTAGGATATAAGATAGGAAGTATGGAAAAAGGGGTTAGGAACATTGTGGTGGTCGGCGGCGGCGCCTCGGGCATGATGGCCGCGGCAACGTTGGCGGAACAGTCGCCCGATACGAAGGTCGTTTTGATCGAGAGGAACAATCTTTTCGGTCAAAAGGTGCGGATGACGGGCGGGGGTCGGTGCAACGTGACCACGGGCCGAACCGACATGGACGACATTCTGCGTCGCTATCCGCGGGGAAAAAATTTCCTGAAGCACGCCATGTACTCGTTCCCGCCCTGGAAGGTGATGGAATGGTTCGAGGCGCATGGCGTTCCGCTCAAGGTCGAAGCCGACTTGAGGGTGTTTCCCGTGTCGGACAAAAGCGATGACATCGTGGCCGTGTTCGAGAAGGTTCTCGAAAGGCCGAATTTCCAAATCCTGTTTGGCTCCACCGTGGAAAAAGTAGAAAAGGTTGATGGCCAATTTGTGATAAGGGTCGCCAATGGGCAATCGGTCACGGCGGATCGTTTGCTGATCGCGGTGGGCGGACAGGCCGGGACCTCGGGCGGCTATGCGCTCGCGGCTTCGCTCGGCCACACCATCACGCCGCTTGCGCCCAGTTTGAATTCGTTTGTCGTTCAGGAAAAATGGGTCAAGGATTTGGCTGGGGTATCATTTAAATCGGTACGGTTGCGTATGGCAACCGTAGGGTCACAAAATTTTGTGACCCCAGAACATAGGTTTGAATTCACCGGCCCGTTCGTGTTCACCCACAAGGGGGTCACGGGTCCGGCGGTGTTTGCGCTGTCGGCCTTGGTCGCTTACGAAAAATTTTTGGTCGAATCGCCTGCGCGGCTTCTGGTCGATTTGTTGCCTGAATTTGGCGAAGCGGAACTGCTCACGAAAATCCAAGAGGGGATTGCGGCGCATCCCAAGAAAACATTTGAGAATTTGTTATCCCAATTTGTCCCGAAATCTGTCGCCACGGTTCTCTGTCAAAACGTGGGAATCTCGACCGAAAGGATCGCAATCGAGGTCTCGAAAAAGGATCTCAACAAATCGGTCGCTTGGATCAAGGGGGTTCCGCTCACCATCATCGGCCGAACCGCGGGCGAGGAGTTTGTGACCGCGGGTGGCGTGAGCCTCAAGGAGGTCGATCCCAAAACCATGCAGTCGAAAATTTGCCCCGGCTTGTTCCTGGCGGGCG
>CAZURX010000171.1:0-2404 GCA_964623015.1 uncultured Candidatus Peribacteria bacterium | reverse complement strand
AACACCTTTACCCCCTCAGCCTCGGTCAAGGAGGGGTCAATAAAATTAAAATACAAAAATATGGATCCGACGATCCAGACAAAATAGGAAAGGGCGTAAAGAATAATGACGTGGCGCAGGCGGATAAACCCGAAAGGAAGCGTGTGGCGGTTTTCTTTCAGGTCATATTCCTTTGAGCGGATGTAAATGCGACGCAAAAGCTCCACAAAATAAATCAGGGAGAGGAGGTGGATTGTGATAAAAAGAATGAGCTTGATCGACATAACAACTCCACTTTAGAAGAACCCTCTTTAAACGGCAAGAGCCCAATAGCTATGAAACTCGAAATCCGAATCTTCGATCCCGGATAAAGTCCGGGACGAAAAAATTCCAAATTTTAATAACCCAAATTAAAAAAAATTGATCAACAATCAGCCAATTAATCTGATTTGGATTGCGATGTTCATAGGCCTATTTGAATTTTTGGGTTTAGTATTTCGTGCTTTTTCGGATTTCGAAGATTCGGATTTCGGATTTAGATATAGGGGGATCAGACAAACAGGCTATAAACATATAATGTCTCCTCGGCTGTTTTTTTCCAGCTAAAGTCCTTTGCCCTCCCCAAGCCGCGGCTGGCCAAATATCGTCTAAGGGCGGAATCATGGACAATGCGATGCATCGCATTGCCAATGGAATTCGGATCGTGGGGGTCTACAAACAGGCCGATGCCCTGGGTCACCTCGTGATGGATCTTGATGTCCGAGCAGATGATCGGGATTCCCGCGCTCATGGCCTCGACCAAAGCCAGGTTGAAGCCTTCGTAAGTGGAAACATGCGTGAGGGCCAAGGCCTGCTTATACAGGCAATTCAGTTCGTTTTGGGGGATGGGATCGATAAAGATCACCTTGCCCTTGGGCTTGATCATGTATTTGCCAACCACGCGTTTGTGGTGTTCTTCGGTCAAAAAAGATTCAAGCCCTTTGCCTTTGCCCCCAACCAAAATCAAATCGATGGGATAATAGGGCGCGATGAATTTTTGGTAAGCCTGGATGAGCAGGGGCACATTCTTCCGGGGGTCGTAGCCGCCCACATAAAGAAAAAATTTTCGGCGCAAGGCGATGTCGGGAAATTCATTGGGGCCGTCCGCATCGGGTGGCGCCTGGTGGATGACCGTGATTTTCTTGTCTTTGATCTTGAGTGTTTTGATAATCTCCCGTTTCGAAAATTCCGAAACCGTGATGAGTTGGTCCGCCTTCCCAAGGGCCTTCTTGGCGTAAAGGTGATAAAGCTTGGATCGTAGCTTCTCACGGTACTCGGGCAGCTTCCACGGAATCACATCGTGCACCGTCACAACAGTGGGCATGGGTAATTTGCGCCAGGGGTTGCTGGGGTAGGGGAAATGGGCCAGGTTGATGCCGAATCGTTCCATTTCGTGCGGAACCAAAACATGCTCCCAATGGGCTTTTCTGAGGCTGGCGGAACGGTAGGGTTTTTCGGCCACGCGGATCTGCTTGCAGTTGGATGGCAGGTCGATATCCACCAGCTCCGTGGTGAAAAGAACGAATTCATACTCGGGCTTGAGCTTCGCCATGGCACGCACCAATCCCCGGGTGTATTGCCCGATTCCAGTAAAAGGTAGGGTGAGAAAACGCGCGTTGATTCCTATCTTCATAAAAATCCTAAATCCTAGGCTCTAAAATCTAAACAAATCCCAAAATCCAAAGTCCAAAACCCAGAATACAAACATAAAACCATCAAACCAGCACTTAATAAAGGAAAATCGATTTTGTTTAGAGTGTCAGGTTTTTGGATTTTAGGGTGTTTGGGCCCTGTTTAGGATCTAGAAATTTCAATTTTCGAACCTTGGGGTCCGAGGATTAAGGGGGATTAGTGGACTATAAGCTCCAAGATGATTTCTGAGATAGTCGATGCCGCCTCGGGCTTGGCCAATTTGCCGAGCGCGATTTTCATCGATTCAACCTGCGCGGGGTTGTGCCACAAGGCCCCCAAAACCTCGAAAAGCGACTGGCCCTGCCTAAGGACCACGCTAGCCCCCATCCTCTCAAAATAATCGGCGTTCAGCGCCTGGTGGTTGTGCGCGGAGCTTCGGAGCGGAACGAGCACGTTGGGCTTTTGGAGCAGGGCGATCTCGTACAACGAATTGGCCCCCGCTCGGCCCACAATAAAATCGGTGATGGCGTAAATGTGCGCCAACTCACTCCCCAGATATTCAAACTGAATATATCCACCCCTGGAACTTCCAATTGGAGCCCCCATTGGAGCCCTATCGGAGCCCCCACTGGAGCCCCCATGGGTTCCTTTTCCAAGTCCCGTGACATGAACCACCTGGAAAATGGACTTGAGCCGATGAAGGTCGGCCTCGACCAATTCATTGATTTCTTGCGATCCTTGGCTTCCTCCCCAA
>CAZURX010000170.1:0-2408 GCA_964623015.1 uncultured Candidatus Peribacteria bacterium | reverse complement strand
TCGTCGCGATCATCGGTGTCGTCCTCCCCTTCGCGATCGGCTGGTTCCTCGGCCCCTAATTCCTCCACGGCCTGTCTACGAACGCCTTACTCTTCATCGGCGCCACCCTCACCGCCACCTCGGTCGGCATCACCGCGCGCGTGTTCCAGGACCTTAAAAAACTGCAGACCCCCGAGGCCCAAATCGTGCTTGGCGCGGCTGTGATCGACGACATCCTTGGCCTTATTATTCTGGCGGTCGTCTCGCAGATTGTGACCAGCGGAGCGGCCAGCCTTATGGACATCGGATGGATTTCCCTCAAAGCCATCCTCTTTTTGGTCGGCTCCATCGCCGCGGGCCATTACCTCACGCATCCAATCAACCGGTTTTTCTCGAAAGTCCACACGGGCGTTGGCATGAAATTCACGGTGGCGATCAGCTTTGGACTTATTTTCGCCTATCTGGCGCAATTCATCGGCCTGGCGCCGATTGTGGGCGCGTTCGCTGCGGGCCTGGTGCTCGATCCCGTGCATTTCAGATACTTCAAGGACCCCAAAATCGTGCGGGACCTCCGGGAAATGCTCAAAGACGAAAGCCCCGAGCTGAAAGAGAGGTTCAACCACACCATCGCCCACCACGCCGAGCGGCACATCGAGGACATCATCAAGCCCATCGGACTTTTCCTGGTTCCGATCTTTTTCGTGATCACGGGCATGGGCGTAAAGCTTGAAACGATGTTCGACACTTCGATTCTTCTGGTGGCGCTGGCGATCACGGTCGCCGCCTTTGTGGGCAAAATCGCCTCTGGCCTTGCGGCCGGCAAGGTGAAAAAGAGTCTGGTCGGGTGGGGCATGGTGCCCCGTGGCGAGGTCGGCTTGATTTTTGCGACCATGGGCAAAACCCTTGGCGTGGTGTCGGACGAGGTTTTTTCGGTCATCGTCATCCTGATCATCCTGACCACCCTTATTCCCCCGCCAGTTTTGGCCCACCTGATCAAAAAGGCGGATCGCGCGGAGGCGGTGGCGGTGAAATAAGGATTTCAAGGGGGCCAAGTCACCCATTTTTCACCGATTAAAATTCACAATCAAATTTTCATTTACAAAAATAGACCCATTGGCTAAAATGACTCCGCTTATTGGAATACACCCCAATAGGGAATCGTTCAAATTCCTTGCAAACATGTTTCACATTTTGCCTCGGAATTTATCCTCGCTCCGTTACGGCCTCGCCACCCTGGGCTCGGCCTAGCTACGCTCGGACCACGATTCTCGCTACTATGTGGGGTGGTAGCTCAGCTGGTTAGAGCGCTGCCCTGTCACGGCAGAGGTCGCGGGTTCGAGTCCCGTCCATCCCGCCAGTATCTAAAAGATGGCTTAAGTGAGCCATTTTTTTGAAATTAATATTTTGAAACTGGCAGGATTACATATCATCTACCTCAATTGGGATAAATTTTGTACAATTTGGACTAAGCAATAATAAAGTGCAAATAATTGAAATTGTATGAGTTTCCCAAACCTAAAAAACAAGCACCTGGAGGATTCGATGTTTACGCCGAAGGATTTCATGGCCTATCAAAAAACAAGGGGGAAATTTCCGACATTTAATGTCCCATATGGCGTTATCTTGTGTTACTCAAAAAGCTTAATGGACTCTATCGCGGAAAGCATAGGTGCCACCACTGTCGACAGCTTCCATGGTGAGATGATTTTGTTTAAAAAGGATGGAAAAGAAATTGCTGTTTTAGGAAATTTTGGAATTGGTGCGCCTGTCGCCGTTGCTACCCTAGAGGAATTGATTGCCTTTGGGGTAAAAAAATTCATTTCGATTGGCATGGCTGGTTCCTTGCAAAAAGATATTAAGATCGGAGATTTAATGATTTGCGACCGCGCGATAAGGGATGAGGGCACATCCTATCATTATTTGAAATCCTCAAAATACGCTTACGCATCAAAAAAATTGGTTAAAAAAATAGAGAAACTATTTAGGCTACGAAAATTGCAGTATTTTAAAGGCACTAGCTGGACAATAGACGCCCCCTACCGCGAGACTGTTGCAGAAGCTCGAAAATATCAAAAGGAGGGTGTCGCAACAGTAGAAATGGAGGCGGCAGCCCTGTTTTCAGTAGCTCAATTCAGGAAGGTTGAGCTAGGTGCCATTTTCGCGATTAGTGATTCATTGGCCGACTTGGAATGGAAACCAAGCTTCCACCAAGGGAAAACCAAAGATGGCCTAAAGGCAATTTTTGAAATTGCCATAGGTGCCCTAATTGGTGATTAATGCTAGACATTTTTCACCGAATAATAAATATTAGGATGGCTTTTAGAATGCTGCTGAAGATTAGCCTATTATTTTTTTTCGTATCAGGTAATTGGATTCCTGAGTTCAGAAACGAAGTAGGACACTAAGGTAAGCTTTTACCGCCTTAGCCT
>CAZURX010000169.1:0-2440 GCA_964623015.1 uncultured Candidatus Peribacteria bacterium | reverse complement strand
CCGACATCAAGGATTACACTAAGCTCTCCAAGAGAGTCCCCCAGGTCGGCAATGAGTTGAACGACGTGTTCAACATCATGCATACCGCGGCCAAGGAACATGGGGGGTTCATCGCAAAATACATGGCTGACGGCGTAATGCTTTGGTTCGGGCTCAAAGGCAAGGCTCCTGGCGACATGGAACTCACTAAAGAAGACAGACAACAGGCGATTATTGGTGTCTTCGCCATCCAGGTCCTCCTGCATTTCCTGGCCTATGCCAAATACGAGGTGAAGAACCAATACCCCTTCATCCCACGGCTTGGCATTGGAACAGGAATGGTCGACTTTGGCCCCATCGGCGCCGACGAATTCCGCGACTTGACCACAATCGGGGATGCGGCGAATGTCGCTTCCCGGATTGAAGGCGTGGCGATTCCCGGAAAAATCGCCTCTGACAACCACCTTCAGCTGGATGTCGGCGAATCGCTGACAGCTGAAGAGGCCGAAGAGGCGAAGAAAAACGGGGAGGCTATTCTCATCGACCCGAAAGGGAAGATTGTACGGCCTTTCGTAGACATCGCCAAAACGGAAAAAGCCAAGGTCAAAAACGTGAAGGATCCCGTGACCCTTCACCATCTGGCCAGCCTTGCCTCATCCGAGAACAATCGGTACCTCAGGCAATATTGCTGGGATTTTCTGAAGCGGCCGAGGTTCGTCCAAATCATCCAGCGCAACTTTCAACCCAAAGGTATCCAAAAATTTGATGTCTATGTCCGAAAGGTCCTGGGCATCGATGATGAAGGTAGGTTAATCGAAGAAGACAAGAAGTTGGTACTGCCAACTCCAAGGGAGAACTGGTTCATCTCCGAGGACGAGGACGAAAAATCCACCTCCTAGGGGAAACCGTTCAGGCAGAATCTTTAACGGGCCCGCATGAAAATGCGGGCCCGTTTTTTTGCATTGGTCTATTTAACCCGTTTTTCCAAAAACGGAATTCGTTCGTTTGCGGTTGAATTCTGGGGATCGATTTTCAAAACCTTACGGTATCCTTCCAAGGCCTCGGCTGACCGTTGATTCACAAAAGCCTCGCCTGCCTTGCCCAGATATTTTTCAACCAAATCCTTTCGGGCCGATGCCCATTGGGCACGCTGCTCTTCCAATTTCCCGACCTGAGGATTGCCGGCCAAATTTCCGATCTCCTGGTCAATGCCAACCAACGCCTCGAACACTCGGCCATTCTCAAAATCCCTCTGGACCTTGGCCAAGGCCGATTCCACGGCCTTCAACGCTTCGGCCTCCAGATTCCCATTCCCGTTTCCATTCGGCGCAACCTTTGCGGCTGGAACGACAGGGATTGAAACAACCCTGGCCCTTTTCGCGTCCTTCGGGTTTGCACGATGCCTCACCCTTGCCTTAAGCCTTAAGGTGATCTCCCCGTTGCTGACCCCTTCCCTGAAGGCGTCCGAAACAGTGGACACAAACTGCTCGTCTTCCGTCCTAAATACAATCTCGCTCCCATTCACAAAATCCTCGGCGGATTGGGTGATCTCGAAAGCCCACTTGATCTGTTCGCTGTTGATCAATCGGCGGACCAACCCCTCCCTTTTCACCACCTTCAAATTCCCGTCTCCATCCTCCTCCACCTCTTCCTGTTGCAGGAGCAACGAAATCGGGTCATAGGCCTTTTTCTTCAGCAGCTCGCTCAATTTTCTCAGATCATCCAACATTTTCCGGATTTCCTTGTGCATCGCCTCATCGTATGGCGCATCGGACGACAAACGATCCTGAAGCTGGGCAAAAATAGCGGCATAGGATTTTTCAGCCCTGCTCATAAGCGTCTCGATGGCCTCCAATTCTTTTTTGGCTGCTTCGTTATTGGGATCAATGGCCAACGCCCGGCGGTAGTAATCGATCGCCCAGGGATAATTGTTGAACCGCTCATCAGCCCCCTTGTACCGGGTCACATGACGACCGCGGGCGACCAGATAGCGGACCATCGACTTCTTGGTCATGGCGACTATATCGCAATTGTCCTTGTCTTCAGGAGGCAGTTCCTTTTCCGCACATAGTTTTTCATTATAAAAAGAGGATGCGGCCAAATAGTCGCCATGGCTAATTGCCTCTTTAGCCTCGCCTTTTTGACTGGAAAGAGTTGCGCACGATCCCGCGGAAACAGCCAAAATACCAAGCGCAAGAACCTTGGCGTGCGTCGAAGAAGCTAGGTCGGCTAACCAGGCTTCGATCATTGAGGGGGCGCCCGATTTCGCATCGGGGGAGTGGGAAGGCTTCAGAGATAAGAATTAAGTTTTTTTAATACACGGGCAACACCCGGTTGTTACATTTATGTTACACAATTAGTTGTATATTCTGATATAGAATTTATATAAAGTCAATAGCTTCTGGGCCCCACTGTTGCAAAAACTGGTGTCCGTCATTTGCGCGCACGGAAATGGAAGAGT
>CAZURX010000168.1:0-2450 GCA_964623015.1 uncultured Candidatus Peribacteria bacterium | reverse complement strand
GGCCACGAAGGATGTGGATTCGGATTTCAATCAGCTCGATGGGGGCAAGAGAGGTTTTCATTTGAATGCAAAATAAAGTCTGGTAATCTATTATAGTGAACATTTGTTCACAAATCAAGGGAGTGTCAAAAAGACCTCCGCAACGTGCAGGGCGGGATGCTGATGTGGTGGGCGAAGGGGGGTGAGGTGGTAATTGGATAGGAAAACAGATTGTAAATGTCTGCCAACAGCATCTATCACCTATTGCCTGACGCCTATTTCCTCCCTGATCGAAGTCCCATCCGCATTGGTGCGATAGGTGTATTCTTTCCCGGCAGCCTGCGCGACCACTTCATAGCCAGGGGTAACGGCGAATAGGCACGATTCGGCGGGGCCGCCAAGGCCAAGGCATGAGTCGGACCATTCTTTCTCGTAGGCGGTCATGATGATGACAACCCCTTCGCTGATGTTGAGCTTTTTGGCGACAGCGGTGCGGACCGCGGCCACGGCATCGGGCACGGGAAGGTTGTGGATGGAGCCTAGGGGGGCGTTGTCGGCGGAGGTTGGGGTCAATCCCGTGCAGCGCCAGTTCACCTCGGCGGTTTTGTTTTCCTCATGCACCACGCAGGCAGGATTGCACCCGTCGTTTTCAAGCTCGGGCATACGCACCAGGTCGATCCACCATGTTTTGCTGGTGGGGTTGTAAGAGGCGGTGTTGTCGGGAATGCCCGCCATGGTGCAGACCTGAGTGGATCCGGCGATTAGGATCGCCTCATTCTCGCTGAGGATCGGCCCCATGTCCGCGCCGATCTTGCCTTTGATCTCTTCCACATAGGTTGTTTCGTTGTGCCTGCATTGTCGGGGGAAGCTTTCCATGGCGGGATTGCCCGCCGCGAGGCACTCCTCAAAATTGGTGACGACGGCTTCAGAGTTGCCCGCAGGCTTCTTGATGGGCAAGGAGGGGATTCCATCAGGGATAGGGTCGAGGATCGACTCGTCAGTCTTCTTGTCGATGAGAGTGGAGGAGAATATGTAAAAGCCGGCCGCGGCAACCAGCACGAGCGCCAGGCCCGCGAGGATCAATGTGTTTTTTTTCATAGGATTTGGGTTAGGGATGCATTGCTAAGTACGAGGTTTTTGCGAAAAGGTAACATCTAACACCTATCACCTAACCTAATGTCCAGGGCGGGTTGCTGACGTGGGGGGCGGAAGTGACAGTTTAAGATTTATTCTTCGACAAAATAATCTGAATCGATTTTTTTGATGTCATAGCTAATAACTTTAGAAACCCCAATATCATTTTCGATCATTAGCCGAGTTAGCATTTCGCCATCAATTAAAATAACTTTGTGTGTAATAGTTTTAACGTACTCTAAGGCATCTTTTGTAAAATCAGATGTCGTAATAAAAACACCTTTATTCGCCTTTTGGCCGACTAAGCTACCAACAAAATTTCTTATTTCCTTCGAGCCGACAATGCCTTCCCAGCGCTTTGCTTGAATATAAATAACATCAAGTCCGAGTTTATCTTCTTTTATTATTCCATCTATCCCACCATCACCACTTTGTCCGACCGCTTTTCCAGCATCTTTCAGAGAACCACCATATCCCATCTTAAGTAAAAGTTCGACGACTAATTTTTCAAAAAAACGCGGTGAACATTGTTTAACAAGAGTCAAAATTTCTTGAGATAAGTCATTTGTGATTTTTTGATAACCATATTCTAAAAGCTCCTGTGGTGTTTGGGTTGAGCCAAAACCAATCTCCTCTGCCTCCTTTTCATTATTTTTTTCTTTGTGTATGGTTCTAAATTCAATAAATTGAGGGAACTGTTCAAGAAATTTCACATTAATTTTTGAAGGTTTTTTACGTAAAACCTCGAGACCTAGATCGGAAATTTTGAAATATCCTCTCCTTGGCGACTCGAGGAGCCCCGCCTTCTTAAGATAGGTTCTTGCCCAGCCAGTTCTGTTGCCAATAATGTCACCTTGGCCACGAGGTAAGAGTTCCCTTCTGTCTTCTTCGCTCAATTCAAATAAATCTGCTATGTGTTCGATAGCATCTCTTATTGAATGCTCTTGTTTGTCACCTGCAAATTGGAGGAGGGGGAGCATTATTGATTGATAGTCTGGGTTTGCCATAATTTTTACTTAATACTTAATTTTGTTGTAATTGTACGCCGTGTTTGTTGATTATGCGAAATTAGCTTAAGGTTTTATTTTCCCCCTTACGAGATATAGCTCGTCCTCAACCTCTGCTCCTTCTGGAACCGCTCAATGGCCAGTGTGATGAGCCGGTCGATGAGGTCGGGATACGAAATCCCGCTGGCTTCCCACAGTTTGGGATACATCGAAATCTTGGTGAAACCCGGCATGGTGTTGATCTCGTTCACGTACACCTCGCCTTTTTCGGTCAAAAAGCTATCCACCCGGCCGAGTCCCTCGCAGGCCAGGGCCTTGAAGGTTCGCAGG
>CAZURX010000167.1:0-2454 GCA_964623015.1 uncultured Candidatus Peribacteria bacterium | reverse complement strand
TACGAGAAATTTTGGCAGAAGATTATCTTCTAAAACTGTATGAACAAACTTGTCCCTTTCAAAACCCTCCCAGTCTAGCAGCAATACAAATGTTGACATATAGATTTTATTTTTTTGTAGTCGGGGCCAACCCCAACGACCTTCAATGGTTTTTTGAGGGCGTTGAAAGCCGCAACGATCATGTCGAATTTTTTGTAGGGGATCAGGCGGCCCACCGCAAGGTAATAATCGTTTTTCGGATTCGAAACCGGACCGAAGAGCCTTGTGTTTACAGGGGGGTAAATCACTTCGGATTCGCGTTTGTAGTATTTTTCGATTTGGCTTCGGGTGTAGGTGGAGTTGGCCAAGTATTCATCAACTCGTTGGGCCGCGCAAAAGTCCCACTCTCGGATTTTTTTCATTTGGCGCCGGATGTACGGGTGAAGGATTTTCGGGAATTTTTTGATGCGAGTCTCCAGATCCCAGCTTTCCCAGGCGTAGCGCATGGGCGTGTGGCAATAGGAGATGTGCAGGGTCTCCGGCTTGGTGATGATTCCCTTGGCCACGCTGTGGCAACTGGAAAGCACCACGTCGTATTCATCCAAATTGAATTGTTCCACAGCCAATGGCATCTGGGCCAGCAACCATTGGTGCTTCACAAACGGGATTTTTTGGAGCCAGGAGGTGCGGATATTCTTCAAATGACCCAATTCCCGCATGGCTTTTGGTTTGTACAGGGTCGTGTAGATCGGCGCCTCCGGAAAAAGGTCATGAAACGCGCTGACCACGCTTTCCGCGCCGCCGTAGTTGGTGAGCCAGTCTGCGACAAGAGCTATTTTCATAGAAATGCCTCCTTTTGGCCCAATTAGTCTATCAAATTGCCCCATTTATTCCTATGCGAGAGCAATCGAAACAAATAGAGCTTTAAAATGAAAACTTGAAAAATGTGAAAACTTGAAAACTTGATGGGGAGGCACGAACTCCTTGTGGTCTTGCCATGTGGTTTACAATTCCGACGCCCTGCGGTCTCTGCCGCAGGGGAATTTACAGCCTGACACCAAAAATCTTGAACGTTTTTTCCGTCTGCGAAAGGAAATGTTTTTTGAACTTTTCCGATTTACCCCCAATTGCCTTTTTTAGCGCATCGCAGTGAGCCTGATGATTCTCATTGAAGAAAACAACAGGCGGATATCCGAATTTATGCAGGATGGCGTTGAGCAGGATCCGCCCGACCCTGCCGTTGCCATCTTCGAAGGGGTGGATATGTTCAAAGCGGACATAAAATCGGATCGCGACAAGCGGCGGGTACGCTTTGGCCCTGAAATCCTTTTTTAGATTCAGGATTAGGCCCCTCATCGCCTTTTTTACCTCAGCGGGCGGCAGTGTGGGCTGATTGCCGGGCGCGACATTGCCCTCCTTTTTCCATTTACCGGCGATCATGGGATCGAGATGCCTTAACAGAATTTTGTGCATTTTGCAGATGCCTTGCGGCGACCACCTCATTTTGCCGGAAAATGCGTAATCGAGCCCTTCGAACGAATCGGCGATTTCGGTTTCTGTCCTGGTTTTTGGTTTTCTCGGGAATTTCTTGGCATAAGCCTCCACTTCGGGCCTGGTGGTTTTCGACCCTTCGGACCGGTTGGAATTAAAGGTGAAATGGATGCTGAAAAGCCTTCGAAAATCCTCGAACTCATTTATAAAAAGCTCGCTTTTCGATAGGCATTCATACCACCCCCGCGCCTCCTCCAGCCCGGCCAGGTGGCCATAGGGGAATTCCTTTTTTGCGGCGCTTGGTATTTTTTCGCCATTTTGCCTTCCCCATTGCACAAAGCTTTCCAGTATTCGGGCCTTGAGATTTTCAGGCAATCGATTTCCCAAAAATTGGGTATATTTTTGGAATTGGAGGTAGAAATACGATTTTCCGCCGATAACTTTCCGGCTGATGAATTTCATAATTTTTATTAACTAAAAATCCGTACAATTTTATTATATATTTTTTTATTTTTAATGTCAATATTGTAATTTTTCATAGTTAAAAATAGAAAATGTTCATTAACTAAAAAATTGTACAAATTTAGTTATTTTATTAACTAAAAATCCGTACAATTATTTATGCACCGGTTTTCCTTCCAGTGCCCATTCCATGGCCTTTTCAACCTTCACATCCACATATTGCCCGATCAGCTGGTTGGCCTTGGAGGCAGACATCCGTCCAATCGGGAACCGACACATCTTGAATTCAGGGATTTTGCCATCCGCGAACCCCTTTCGGACACGCTCCACCAGCACTTGGACCGTTTTGCCCACGAATTGCTGATTGTATTGGTGAGAGATGTGCATCATCGCATCGGTGAGCCGCTCGAAACGATCCTTTTTCACCTTGGCCGGCACATCGTCCTTGAGCGTGCGGGCGGCCAAAGTCCCTTCGCGAGGGGAGTATTTGGATACATACACCAAATCGATCTTTTCATCCTT
>CAZURX010000166.1:0-2499 GCA_964623015.1 uncultured Candidatus Peribacteria bacterium | reverse complement strand
CCCGAGCAAGACAAGGTAAGGCGACGGTATTTCAGGGGGTATCCGAAAAAGGAGACGAATGGGGAAGTGTCTGAGTAGCGGAAACCGAATTGTGGCTAGGATTGTGGCTAGAATAGTGGAGGTTAAAACTCAGCCAAAATTCATCCACAACACCAGCCACGACTCCAGCCACAATTCGAATCTATATTTAAGGCAAATCCATTCCGCCCTTCGACCATGGGTTGCAGCGGAGAACGCGCCACAGGGTTTTAAGCGTGCCGATGACAAACCCATGTTTCTGGTAGGCAAGCTTGGAGTACTCGGAACAGCTGGGCGTGTATTTGCAGTGGCCGCCGGGGAACAACCTTTTCATGAAATGGCTATGGTCGGGCGAGAGGGTTTTTTGGTACAACCAAACCAAGCCGATGGCGAGGCGGCGAGGAAGAGTCCAAAATTTACAATTTACAATTTTCAATTTACAAATAAATTTTTAAATTCCAATACCCAATTTCCTATCAACACCTTTCGGCCAATCAACACATTAAAAATTGAAACATTGAACATTGAATATTCATTGTAAATTGTAAATTCGAAAATTGAAAATTATGAATTTCTTCCTAGAAGAAATTCATGGGGTTGTATTTGACCCCGTTGATGCGGACCTCGAAGTGCAAATGAATGCCCGTGGGGCCGTAAACGCGACCGGAATTGCCCATCCAGGCAATGGTCTGCCCCTGGTCCACATATTGCCCATCGGTCACATACAGTTTTTCGTTGTGTCCGTACAAGGTCTGCATGCCATTGCCATGGTCGATGATGATCACATTGCCATAGCCGCCGTTCCAGCCATATTGGGCACGAACCACCTTGCCGGCCGTGGCCGCGTAAATGGGGCCCCTGGCGCGATTGCCGATATCCACACCGGTGTGATTGCGGCCATACCCCTGAGTCAACTTGCCCCCCACAGCCACGGGCCAAATGAGGCGGCCCGACGACTTGGGTCCGCTGTAGTTGGCCGCGCCCGAAGGAGCCGAACCCCCCGCAATATAGACCGGCTGTTCCCGCTTGGCTCCCGGAATAATGAGAACCATTCCGTCCTCGACATCGCCATCGCCCAGCTGGTTCTGCTTGACGATCAAATCCTTCTCGACCTTGTATTTCTTCGCGATCTTGTCCACCGTTTCCCCCTTTTTGACCAAATGGGAAAGCCCGTCCACAGGCAAAATCTTGATTTGGGCCCCGACCCTGACCTTGTTGGCGTTCCACAAATCGTTCTCGGCCATGAGGGTGTCCTTTTTCAGGTTGAACCGCTCGGCAATGGTCGAAAGCGTGTCGCCAGGCTCGACCGTGTACATGAAAATATCGCTGAACCCGCTTCGGTCCCCCTCGGTGGAATTGATCGCGGGCTTCAACAAGAAACCGTCCTCGGTCGCAATGTCGTTCAGGCTGGGGATTGCGTCTTCAGACCCCTCCAACAGACTCCAATCGCCTTCCGACTCATCCAAGGTGCCGATGTAGGCGCCCTGGGTCAGCTGATAGGAGGAAATCAGGGGAATAAGGAGCAAAAAACCCAAAATCAAAGCCATGACCCGACGACACAGGATCCCTATGAGCGGATTGTCGGAATCATCATTGAAAATCCGTCGCCGGCTGGCGGCCAAGAAATTGGAAAAGGCAGACCCCGACTTGTGGGTGACTAGGTTTACAGGGACGACGTTTTCGTCCTTAAGCTTTGCGTGCCTTTCTTTCCGAGCCTGAATGTTGACTTCGGTGTCGCTGATAATGAATGGCTAAAAAATAAGGTCCTAAATGCTTGCCACAGTATCTTCTGTAAACATTATTCGACCGAAAAAACACTGTGCTATTTTATCACTTTTCCTGATTCAGACTATTCCTTCCTATTGACAATTACCACAAATAATTTCGAAATGACCAATCAATCAAGCTTTTGCTTTCCTGAAATCGGCTGGGGCTGTCCAAAACAACGGACACCACCTCCTTTCCGTTTTGGTTTCGGGCCAAATTGATCACGGATTGGCCGGCCTCGTCCGTGGTGCCGGTTTTTACCCCGCGGATGTCGAGATAGCCGCCCAGCAGCTCGTCGGTGCTCTTGAACGAATGCGTGATCTGGCCATTGGTGGAGGAGATGGATGCCTCCGACAGCTGAACAATCCTCCGAAAATCGGTATTTCGAAGGGCGTAGCGGGTGAGTATGGCCAAGTCGTACGCCGTGGAGTAATGACCCCCTTCATCCAATCCGATGGGGTTCATAAAGCGGGTGTTCAAAAGCCCCAGCTCGAGGGCCCTCGCGTTCATCTCCTCCACGAACTTTTCAACGGAACCGCTGTGATAAACGGCCTGTGCCATGGCCGCGTCCCCCGCCGAGGGCACCAGCAGGCCGATGAGCAGGTCGCCCACGGTGATTTTTTCATATTGATGCAACCAGATTCGAACGCCCAACTCCTCAAATTCATTAAAATCATCCTGCACGGTCACCACCTCGCTCAGCTTATGCGAATC
>CAZURX010000165.1:0-2512 GCA_964623015.1 uncultured Candidatus Peribacteria bacterium | reverse complement strand
CCGCAACCTCCAAGCGCGCAAGCCCCCAAGCCACCGACTCCTCCGCAACCCCCCAAGTCGAACCCGAAACCCCCTGTGCCACCCCAAGCCCCAAAACCCACAGTCGCCGAGTCTCAAGCGCGAGTCTCCCGTCCGAACGGCTCGGCCGGGCGGGCAAGCGCGAGCACAAAATTAACCGAGCAATCAGCCCCAAAGCCCGCTCAGCCGAAACCGATGGCACAAATGGCTCCAAAACCACAATCCCCCAAGCCAGCGATGCCTGCGAATACCCAAACGGCCCAACCCACTCCCAAACCCGTTCCCCCAACCCAAACGAATGAGGCCAATAAAGCCAATGGGAAGAAACAGACTCCCCAGCCCGTCCGCCAAGGCCATGTGGACACCACCAAAAAGAACGCCCCTGCCCAATATGTCCCCAAGGCTCAGCCTAAACCCCAACAGCCGCAACCCCAACAAAAGCCTCAGCAACCCACCCCTCCACCCACCCCTGCGCCAACCGCGGAAAAACCCAAGACGACTCCGCCAAAACCGGACACCGGGGCAACGGGAGGAGAATTCCAGTTCGAGGAGCTCAAGAAGGGGGAAATAGAAATCAACCTGGATTAAAGTGCCCAAGTGTTTAAGTGCGTAAGTGCCAAAAATGAAGTGAACCGTGACAAGTGATAAAAGTGACAAGTAAAGAATCGTAATAATCCTAATCATCCTCATCATCGTAATAATCCCAATTTATGGCTGAAAAAACTCCCCCACCCCAAAGCACAGTCCGACAGAAAAAGGGCGCTCCCGCGGCGAGCACCCAGCTGTTTCTGAACATCGGGGAAATCAAGGACAATGTCGTGGTCCTGAAAAACGGCGGACTGAGGGCAATTCTTCAGACCTCCAGCGTCAATTTCAACCTGAAATCCGAAGATGAGCAGAATAGCATCATCTACGCCTATCAGAGCTTCCTGAACTCGCTGGATTTCCCGATCCAGATCGTGATCCAGTCGCGAAAGCTCGACATCGACAAATACATCGAAAACGTGAAAGAGGCCGCCTCGAAACACGAGAACCCGCTCTTGAAACAGCAAACTTTGGAATACGCCGAATACATCCAGAAGTTGGTCGAATACGCGGACATCATGGAGAAGGATTTTTACGTGGTCGTCCCCTACGACCCGTACCGGGCCCAAAAGCTGAACCCGCTGGAGAGATTCATGCAATCCATCTCATCCGCGGACAGCCTGGACAACATCAAGCGACGCCACCGAGAATTCGATGACCTGAACAAACATTTGGGCGAACGGGTGAACTCGGTGAAGACGGGCCTGGAGGCCTGCAACCTGCGCGTGGCCCAGCTGACCACCCCGCAGTTGATCGAGCTTTTCTATAAAATCTACAATCCAGAGACTGCGCGCAACCAAAAAATCGAGGACTTGAACAAAATGGATTTGGAACAGCAGTAAGCGATAAGCGGCAAGTTGTAAGCCATGGAAATATTCCGCAGGGGCTTATCG
This sequence comes from uncultured Candidatus Peribacteria bacterium, assembly GCA_964623015.1. Lineage (GTDB taxonomy): Bacteria > Patescibacteriota > Gracilibacteria > UM-FILTER-43-11 > UM-FILTER-43-11 > FEN-1329. The sequence continues at coordinate 1,016 of CAZURX010000165.1, read as the reverse complement.
CTTAACGCTTACTGCTTACCGCTTAGCCTTAGTCTTCCATCAGCCTCACCTCGATCCCTTCCGGGATTTTTGGCACCGTGTGTATCCACCCGGGCCAGGTTTTGATTTTGACCGCGTCGACCTCAGGAAGGTTGCCGACCAAGTTTTCCGCATCCGAAATACTCAAACCCACTATTTTTTCCTTGAGGCGGCTATCGAAACGCAAACCCGCCTGGGTTGTGGGCTCGATGGCGAACTCCTCGATCCCCTTGATCGTGGCGGTCACCTTGATCTGACCCAGATTCAAGTTTTCCTCGATCACTTCATAAGTGACATTTTCGGGCGCGAGCGAACTTTCACGGAGCCGCATGTCGGGATGCGTTCGTCCCGCGATCTCCTTTTTGAGGATGGCAAACAGTTGGTCGAAATCAAATGCCACGCCCTGGGCATCGATTTTGGCAAACAGCTCAAATTTCTCTCGGCGGCTTCCCTCCAAGCCATCGGCATAGCGAAGGTCGGTCAACGTGGTCTTGAGATAGCGTTCATCGTCCATCAGCACCATGTGGGTCTGGTTCAGCCGATTGATCTCGTCAATGTAATTGCGCAAGTCCTCCTTCGCCATCAGGATCAGGTTGCTTTGGATCTCCTTTTTGGCGGCCTCGATGTCTTCCTTCTTCACGATCGGCTCATAGTTTGTGACTCCGCCCGTCATGGGCGCATCGCTCTCGCCCCAAATGAGTCGCTGGTTGTATTTGGAAAGCGCGGGAATGGTGAATTTGCTCGCCGGGATATTCCCCCGATCCCCCACGGGCTTGCCGTAAAGATCAAAAGGGTCCGCCTCCACATTCACGGTCAGAACCCCAGGAACAGGCTCCCCGCCCTCGCCAATGGTCCGAGTGGGGACGATCACGCCCTTGGCGATACGGAAGAAAATGCCATCCGTTGTCATGAAGCGGGTTCCGGCCTTCAGCGTCCAATCCTCGTTTTCCGTGTTCAGGATGCGCAGCCTGCCCTTGGCGTTTTGGCCCTTGAACTCC
>CAZURX010000164.1:0-2529 GCA_964623015.1 uncultured Candidatus Peribacteria bacterium | reverse complement strand
AAACCCGGTGAGAGCAACGAGCGCCTCATCAGCAGCTTCAAGCAGGTGATGCAGCGAAGCCGCGTCATCGTCCAGGCCAAGCAGGATCGCCTGCAGCCAAAACTCAATAAGCGAAAAGCGCGCATCGCCGCTTTGGTCCGAGAGGGGCATCGAGCCGAGAAAGCCCGTGCCAAGCAGTACGCCTAGTCGCTGGCCAATGGTTTGAAACCGAACCGTCCTTCTTTCGGACCAAAGTCTGTTGGAAGGGCGGTTTTATAGATTAGGATCGATATAGATTTACAAAATTCGCATTGTGGCTAGAGTTGCGGCTGGAATAGTGGACCACAATCCTAGCCACGATTCCAGCCACCATTCGAAATCATAATTAACCTAAAATTTGAAAGTCCCCATCGTCTCCATCGTCGGCCGGCCTAATGTGGGAAAATCCACGCTCTTCAACCGGATCGCGGGCCAGCGCATCGCCATCACGGCGGACGAGCCGGGCACCACGCGCGACCGCGTCTTCCATCGGGTGGATCATCCCGCCATGGATTTTTTTCTGGTGGACACGGGCGGCATCCAGTCGGGCCACGACGCTCGCGAGCGTACTGTGGCGGGCCAGACCTCGAAGACCATCGAGGGTGACATTCAGGCCCAGACCCATGTGGCCTTGCAGGATTCGGACATGATCCTTTTTGTGGTGGACGCGCGCGAGGACTTGAACAAGGACGACCTCCACGCGGCCGACTTGCTTCGCCGTAAGGCGGGAAAGAAGACGGTCTTGCTGGTCGCCAACAAGTGCGATGGCCCCTTGGATCAATCCAAGTTGGCCGATTTGTACAAACTCGGCATGGGCGATCCGTTTCCGGTGTCCGGCATGCACGGCTCGGGATGCGACGAGATGATGGAGGAGACGGTGAGGCGGCTCAAGGAGCGTGATTTCCTGACCAAGGACAACCCCGAGTACAGGCGCGAGGCCCAGTTCGAGGCCAAACATTTGAGCATCGCCTTGGTCGGAAAGCCGAATGTGGGAAAGTCGTCGTTCATCAACGCGCTGTTGAACCAGGACAAGCACATTGTGTCCGATGTTCCAGGGACCACGCGGGACAGCGTGGACAGCGTCGTCAGCCACAACCAGAAGCTTTACACCCTCATCGACACCGCGGGGCTTCGGCGCACCAAGAATGTGGAGACGGGGATCGAGTACTTCAGCGTGATGCGCACCCTGTCCGCCATCGACCGGGCCGATGTGGTGGTCTTGATGCTGGACAGCCACGAGAAGGTCACGGACCAGGACCAGCAGATCGCCAACATTATTTTGAAAAGCAACAAGGGGTGCATCATTTTGGCCAACAAGTGGGATATCGTGTTGAACGAAAAGATGACCGAGGAGCAACGACAGGCGACCTACATCGATTATCTTCAGAAGAAATTCGGCTTCATGCCATGGGCGCCGGTGGTGTTCACCTCCAGCAAAACGCGCAAGAACCTGTCGACCATCTTCGCCATCGCCGAAAACATCAAGGTCGAGCGCCAGAAACGGATCCCCACCTCACAGCTCAATCATTGTGTCGAGGAGGCCATACAGTCCCACGGCCCCACGGGAACGAGGCGTTTTCCGCCCAAGCTCTTCTACACCACCCAGGTGGACGTGGATCCGCCGCGATTTGTGTTCTTCGTGAACAAAAAGGGCAATTTCCACTTCTCGTACATGCGGTACCTCGAACGCAAGCTCCGCGACAAGTTCGGGTTTGTGGGCACGCCGATCGTGCTGGAATACAAGGAAAAGGAGAAACGTTTCACCAAAAAGCGATAAGCTATAAGCGGTAAGCGTTAAGCAGGAAAATAATCTATGGCTTATAGCTTACTGCTTACCGCTTACCGCAGAGTTTTCAGGTATCCCTCAAACGCCTCTTTTCCTGTGAACTGGACCAGTTTTCCGTTCACGAAGAACCAGGGGGTGTAGCTGACACCCAATCTTGAACCAAGGGCCAAGTCGTCCCGGACACGGCTCGAAGTTTGGTTGCTGTCCAGGCATTCGTCGAATTGGGCGGTGTCCAGGCCAATGGTGCTGGCCATCTCTTTCAGTTTGTCTTCGGTCAAATTGTCCTGGTTCTGGAAGGCGAGTTGGCCGTATTCCCAGAATTTTCCTTGGAGATTGGCGCATTCGGACGCGATGGCCGCGCGGAAGGCGTTTTCGTGCTGGGACAGGGGAAAGTGGTGGAATTCCAGACGGACTTGGTCCAGGTTCGCCCGGGCGATTTCCTCGACTTGGGGGCTGACGATCCCGCAGGCAGGGCATTGGAAATCGGAGAATTCCTGGATGAGGACGGGTGCGCCCGAATTGCCGATCGCCGCGGTTGGGGCGGTCGTCCCGCCCGAGGCGCAGGCGGAAAGGAGGATCAAGGTTAGGAAGGCGAAAATGGATCGGGAAAGGGTTTTCATGGGTTGGATTGAATGGGTAATTGAAGTTTGCCCAAACAATATATCAAATTTGATCTGTTGTAAGTAGGGTTTCGTGAGCTCAGAGCTTTCTCCCCCTTGAGAAGG
>CAZURX010000163.1:0-2586 GCA_964623015.1 uncultured Candidatus Peribacteria bacterium | reverse complement strand
CCCTTTCCGCATATTCCAATCATCGTGCATCACAAAAAAGTCAAAAGCTTCTACGTGAAAAGGGCCATCCAAATCATGAAAGACTATGAAATCATCCCCTAAAACCATGGATCGACTAACACCCAACCACTACAAAGTTATTCTTCGAGATATCAGCGAAGGAAGGGGCGAGGCGTTCGAAGCTTTCGTGCCCGCCTTCCATGCCTTTAATTTTGGCGATACCGTCGAAGAGGCGCTCAAAACCTATCACATCTATTTCAATAGCGAGGCGAAACGACGTAAAAAATTGGGGATCCCGATGCCGAAATCGGATGTGACCGAAGAAAAAATAAAACAAGTCCCCCTACGCATTCCCGAGAGTGTTTTTGAAAAAATTGCCTCCATGTCTAAAGACAGCGGACTTTCGTTCAATGGATTTGTGACCCGAACGCTCGAGAATTTGGCATAGCGCCATTTGCCATCTGCCCCTCTCGGGTCTACGATGAGTGCAATTTGATCCCAAGCCCATGAACCCCTACCAAAAACGCATCCATCAATTCGCCGATGACCGGAACTGGAAACAGTTCCACAATCCCAAGGATTTGCTTTTGGGCATCGTGGAGGAAGTCGGGGAGATCCGAAACCTAGTGAAGTGGGAACAAGACTTGGGAAAACTCAAGCAGGTGCTGGAACAAAACAAGGGCGAGCTGGAGGACAACATTGGCGACATCTACTGGTTTCTGGCCCTTCTGGCCAATGGCAGCGGGATCGACATGGACCAGGCCATTGAGCGGGTGATCGACAGCAACGAGAAGCGGTTCCCCTTGGACGAGAGCAAATCCAAACACACCAATGTGTATTTGGGCGGCAAGGACGGAAACTACAACTAGAACCAAGAAATCGAACGACAAAACCCACCCCTTTGACACCCCAAATTCGCCTCAGATTCGAGGGGCTGTTTTTTTTGGTGTATAATTGTTTTCCGCTAACCCAAACCCCATGCGCAGAACCAGCGAAACCACCGTGCTTATCCATTCGAAAGAGAGGCACAGCGAGGCCAGCGGAGGATGGATCGAATACGATTATCTAACCGAGTACCATTACGATCCCAAAAACAAGGAATTCATTCAACGCGAGTACTCGTCATGCGACAACACCCGCAACCGCCGCGCCGGCTGGGAAAAACGGCTGGATTCCGAAAAAATCGTGACCCTCGAGGAGCTACCCCATGAAGTTCGGCAAAAAGTCGGCGCTGTTCTCGGCAATATCCATTGATTTTCCCCCATGTCCAAACCCCTGAAAAAAATCGACGAATGGTGCCGCGTCACCCAATCCGAGGGGCATGGCAACAATGAAACCTTGGAAGTCCGAGAATATCATTTTGATCCGGAAACTAGCCAAGTGATTGAAGTGGTAATCGAAGAACGCGAAAATCGAACCAATCCCTCTAAAAACCGACAAAAGGAATTGAGTAGGAGGCTGCTGCAGATCAATGAAATCCCGGACGAGGTTCGCCAAAAGATCCAGGAGCTGGGCATTGAGATCAAATGATTGCCCCTTATCCCCTGTTTGGTTTGTCCGTCTACGGCTTTTTTGCTATCGTCTTTGTCGCAAATCCCCAACTGGCGAGGATCCCTATCCTCGCCTACGAATATTTTAAAAACAATCTTATGATCATCCGAATCTCAGACGCCAAGCAGCATGTCGGCCAAACCGCCACGGTCCAGGGCTGGATGTACAACAAGCGCGGCAGCGGAAAAATCTGGTTCCTCCAATTGCGGGACGGCTCCGGATTCATGCAGGCCGTGGCCGCCGCCGGATCCACGCCGGACGAGGCGATGCAGGCCGCGGAAAAACTCACCCTGGAATCCTCGGTGAAAGTGACGGGCAAGATCACCCAGCACCCCAAGCAGGCGGACGTGTTCGAGTTGCAGGTGGAAGGGGTCGAGCCCATCCAGATCTGCACCGAGGAATACCCCATCGGCAAAAAGGAGCATGGGGCCGACTTTCTTTTGGACAACCGCCACCTATGGCTCCGCTCCTCTCGGCAGTGGGCCATCCAACGCGTGCGCAACACTATCATCAATGCGACATACGAGTATTTCAACCAGAACGGCTTCATCAAGATCGACTCCCCCATTTTGACCCCCAACGCCTGCGAGGGAACCACGGAATTGTTTGACGTGAAATATTTCGACGAGGGTAAGGCCTATCTGAGCCAATCCGGCCAGTTGTACATCGAGGCGGCCATCATGAGCTACGGACGCGTGTTCGACTTCGGTCCCGTTTTCCGTGCGGAGAAATCCAAGACCCGCCGGCACTTGACGGAATTCTGGATGATGGACGCGGAGATGGCCTTCTGCGACCATGACTGCAACCTCGCCATCCAGGAAGGGCTGGTAACGTATATCGTCGAAAAAGTCCTGGAACGCAACGCCAACGAGCTGAAGATCCTGGAGCGAAACACCGAACCCCTCGCCAAGATCAAGGCGCCGTTCATCCGCAAAACCCATGCGGAGGTAGTGAAGGAGTTGCGGGAAATGGGCTCCGACATCCAGGACAACCACGACCTGGGTGGGGACGACGAGACAATTCTGACCAAGAAAT
>CAZURX010000162.1:2304-2587 GCA_964623015.1 uncultured Candidatus Peribacteria bacterium | reverse complement strand
CCACATGTCAGCCTCCTCGATGATCCATTCGGGCTTCCAAAGGATGGGCATGGCCACAATGTCCCCATGCACATAAAGGTCGGCTTGGGGAAATTTCGTGTACCCATGGCCCCGCGCGTCATTGGCCTGGATGGCTGGAATGCCGATGGATTGGGCCAGTGCCGCCACAAAAACGCTGCCGGAATGGCAGTCGAAAAGCCTTTCGCGGAAAAGTCGCTCCATCGTAATTTTTTCATTGCCATTGGAATAGTCCAGGTTGCCCCAAGTAAAAACGGCGGTGTTC
>CAZURX010000162.1:0-2294 GCA_964623015.1 uncultured Candidatus Peribacteria bacterium | reverse complement strand
AAAATTCGGGGTAGATGGATTGTCTTTGATGAATTGGTCGCGGGCGGCGATGAATTTGGGTGGTGTCTCGTTGTGCTCAACATAGTAGTGCATGGAGTTTCGTTCCGCCCAATACACGATTTTGTGGATCATTTCCGATTCGGTGTCATCGGGCTCCACCAATTGCATCACCAAGGGGTACAATTCGTAGCCTTCCGTCGCGAAAAGCATAGGGGTTCGGGGAAAGGCGAATTTTGAATTCTTCACGGATTGTCCACTCACGCTCCAGCCTAAATGGAGGATGTCGTCTTTGGAGTACGATTGATAGTCCAGATGGCTGAGTTGGTTCTGCTGAAACGTGAACAAGATATGTCCGACCTGCACCAAAAAATCTTTGGTCGGCGTGTCTATCGAGTAGGTTTGGGCCAAGGCATTGAACTGGTCAATCTTGGTTTGGCTAGGCTGGCAGACATCATACTGGGAAAGCATGGTTTTAATGAACTGCCGTCCGTTTGGAATGGCGTCCACCGCCTTCTTCAGATCCGAGCAGTTTTCCCATTGGTCCAAGAGGTCGATGGTCGCGGGTTTATAGAGGTTGGGGTCACAGGGGCTGAAGGGAAATTTGCTTTCTCCCTCGGGCCTTATCACTTCCACAGGGTCGGGTTTGCAGGGGGTGGTCTCGCAGGCGGGTTGGCCGCGGACGCAGGTGCATTTTTGGCATGAGTTGTCATCGAGAACCGTGGAAAATTGGGAGCCGTTGTCATGGTAAAGCCCGCTGTAAAAACATTGGCTCTCCTCCCCTTTTTTTGAAAGCTCCAGCACATTCTGGTGCGCGGCAAGAGTTTCGTAAGTCACACGGAAAAAAGGAAGAGGTTGGGTTTCGTCCGCATTTTGGTTTTTGGTTTTCATCAGTTGGGCCAGTAGATTCGCGGCCTCGCTCCAGGCCAAAGGCTTTTCATAGTCCGTGATGGAAAGCGGGATAAGGTCGAGATCAGAGGCCTTGGTGATCAGATCCTTGTACCAAGGGGCATCCTCGTAATTGAACGATTGGTCGAATGCGGCCATGCCGTAGCGGAGCGCCTCCGTAAAGGGGATGGGCTCGCCCGGTTTAAAATAAATTTCCCGAACGCCAAACGAGGGATGCCATTGTTTTCCCTTGTAGCCGAAAACCCCTTTCTCCCTGGCATAACAAATGGAATTTTGAAGCCTGGGGTCTGTAACATCTTTGTAACAATTTTTGTCCTTCGCCTCGAAAGAATTGGTTTTATAGGCCGCCTGAAGCAAATAGTCGACAAAATCGCCCCGTGCGATGGGTGTGTTCTCCCAGGCCTCTTTCCATTCCAATCCCTTTTCGCTCAGGGTCTGAATCGTTTCCGAATAGTCAAAGGGGCGGATTCGGGTTTTTTCGTATGAGGTGTATGCAAAAAACAGGAGCGCGGGAAGGCAGAGAATGGCCAAAAACAGTAAGGCCCGTTTCAGGACAAAGGGTCGTTTCGCGGATTTGGATGTAGTGCGGTTCAATTTTCCGCGGTGCAATGTTTTTATTTTTTTTGGGACTGTCTTTCGTTTCCCGTGAGCAGATTTTTGTTTATTCTTCGGCAATTTTTTAAGACGAGCATTCATTTTTTTGGCCAATCGCGAATCGGGCGGTCGTTTTTTCAATCGAACCGATTTCGCCGAAATCCGTCCAGTTTTTTTGACCCTGCGTCTTAGGGTCTTTTTCAAGGCTTTTGTCTTTGTTTTGATTTTCGTGTTTTTTTTCATTGCGGGGTATTTTTTTGGCGATACGCCTTTCAAATCAATGGTTAGTTATGGTTGGCTCAGGTTGTTGGCAGTCGGCAATTGGGAGTCTCGTCATTACCCTTTCGTCACAGCTGTTCCAAAAGTTTAGGGCACATAATAGTCATCCAGCGATTTGATGGGAACAGGCTCGGAAGTCACTCGGAACACCGCCTGATCTCGAATGTTTGGGATAAACCCTGTAAACCTCCCTTGCTCGTCCACCGCTTGCAGACAACGGTCGTTCGTGAAAACCAAATTGAATTCCGAAAATGCCTGCGCCATTTCCTCCTTGTATTTCATCACTTCATCCTTGGTCATCATGCAGGGGTCGTATTCTTCCGGCCTCGTCAAAATGGTCTGCACGGTCTCCACATTCCATTCGCCTTTTTCGTTGAAGCGGGGCGAAAGTTCCATGAAGAGGTAATTTTTTCGGTTTTCTTCGGGGTAGTCGTTGCGCATGTAGCCATAGGTGTCCTTCATACCCCAGGTGGCTTGGTCGTGCGCAATGGCTTCTCCGGGCCAGAGGGCAGGCA
>CAZURX010000161.1:1801-2608 GCA_964623015.1 uncultured Candidatus Peribacteria bacterium | reverse complement strand
GGTCCCAAGGGTATGGCTGTTCGCCATTTAAAGTGGTACGTGAGCTGGGTTCAAAACGTCGTGAGACAGTTTGGCCTCTATCTGCCGTAGTCGTAGGAAAATTGAGAGACTCTGCTCCTAGTACGAGAGGACCGGAGTGTACCAACCTCTGGTGTACCTGTTGTCACGTCAGTGGCATTGCAGGGTAGCTATGTTGGGTTGTGATAACCGCTGAAAGCATCTAAGCGAGAAGCCATTCCCAAGACAATTTTCCCAATTAGGTCCGTGGAAGACTACCACGTTGATAGGCATCAAGTGTAAGCACCGCAAGGTGTGTGCTGAGATGTACTAATCGACCGATCGACTTTAAACTATATAAATGATTGTTCTAATCCCGCAGCAATGTGGGAAGATTAACCGGTAATTGATGGAAATCAATCCATTGCATTTTTGAAAGCACTTTCTTGGCGTTTATAGAGAGAGGGTCACACCTGTTCCCATCCCGAACACAGAAGTTAAGCCTCTCATCTCCGATGGTACTTCCCCGCTAAGGGGCGGCAGAGTAGGACGACGCCAGGACAGTGCTTTTAAAATATCCGAAAACCCCCGCACGGGTTTTCGGCCTTTCCTGCGCTCAAGGTACGCCTCTCGGAAGAATCGCTAGGCTTCGCCCGTTCTGCTTTGGGGCCCGTCGGAGACTACCCAAACCAGCATGCGGGCTACGCATGCTCATCTTCCTCAAGGCTTTTTTTCGTGCGGGGCTACGTCCGTTCGCTTCCTCAGGCTATACAGACCCACTTCAACTCCTCCCTACCCGTCCGAACGTAC
>CAZURX010000161.1:0-1791 GCA_964623015.1 uncultured Candidatus Peribacteria bacterium | reverse complement strand
GATGGCTAGACGCGTTCGGTACGGGCGGGCGCTCGTTCAACTCCCTCAAGGCTATTTATTGATAAGATGGTTATTGGTCCGTTGGATACACTCGGGCCCTCGCCCCGCCAGCTCGTATCCTCAAAGCTCAGTTAGCTCAGGGCTTTTTTGCTGTGTTCAAAAATTGATATCCACCTTTCCGCCTTCTCAGAAAGCCTTATTCAAATAGCATGTTCACACTTTTGATTTGTTTTGCCTTATCGCTTTCAATGACTAAACGAGCACCCCTTTGTACATCCTCATCCTTTCCATCCAAAATTTGTTTTTCACCGTCTCTAAAAGTCACCTCGAGCTTAATCCTATCTTTGTATATTCTGGGTATGTTTTCCAATCCAATAAGAATATTTCCCCTAACACGGTCGGTCTCGAAATTGATCCCTGCACTTCTCAATATATATGCTGTATCAATATCTTTTTTGGCATCCTCTTTTTTGAGTATGTTGGGGATAACCTTATTAATCTTTTTCTTGGTATTATTCAATTCTGTCTCGACTGAGGAGCTTATTTTTTCTTTTGATGAGTTTTTCATACTAATGATTGTTAGGGAGATAAAAGTTAAGTTAAAATTTTAGAAGTAAACATCCACTTTTCCGCCCTCGATGTATTGCTTGTGGCGGAAGAAAAGGGTCATATTGACGATGAGGAAGGGGATCAGCAGGTAGACCGCCTTGTGTTCCACGATAAAGACATACAGATAGTGGGAGACGCTGATGAACACCAAGCGCAGGTAATTGACCATAAACAGCGCCACATGCTCGAATACCGATTCCGTGACATTGATGAGGGCGGTGCTAGAGGTCAGCGTGGTGTGGATGAACAGCGCGAAGACCGCCTTCATCGGCAGCAGGGCCAAGAGCTCCTTCAATTCCTCGTGGCTGTTCAGGATGGAGAAAGCGAGCTCGGAGTAGGTGAAGCCAATGCTGATGGCGAAATAACTCAAAATACGGAGGTTTTTGATGTTGTGATGCACCAAATGGTGCAGGTATTTCCATCGATGCTCCAAAACCACCACCGTCAGCTCGATGGCGATGAAGGCAAGGATCACAAAATAATATTTCATGTGGGCGCCTATGTATTCGACCATCACGAACGGCACGGAAAGCAAAACGCCGAACAGAAAGAGTCCCATGAGCAGTCCGGGTTTCATTTTTTTCCGGCTCAGCTGGATTCCCATGAGAAGGCTCATCGTTAGGAACGAAAGGCCGAGAAAGAGGGCAAGGTGGGCCATAGGTTTGTTTTGGTATTAACGTCTATTTTCCTCTGGTCGATTGCCTATTTTTAATTACATGAATGCTTTGTGTGGGTTATTTGATAATTATATAATAACATATTTAAAAATATATGTCAAATAACTTACCCACAAAATTGGCCAGTTTTCATCCGTGTCGGATTTATTTTTTTGTTTTTTTTGCGCCTTCCGCGGGAGGGGGTCTTTTGTCCGGTCAAAAGACCCCCGGGAAAACCCGCCGGGGGAAATGAAACCATAAGCAGCGGAATGCCGAGACCCAGCGCTGTACAAAGTCATTTCCCCCGGACCCCTCTTTTCCCCTCATCGGCACCGTGCATCCAAGGGCGGGAGGTGGATGAACTAAATCCTGCGTGTCGCTGGCTGAATTACAACCAATCTCCGTCGGTTTCTCGGCTTCGGGGGGACCGGGGGGTGAATAGCCCGCCTCAGGCGGGTCATGAACCCCCGTTGAGTTGCGGGCGGGCCGGTACGAGCGGGGCGCAGGCCACAAGGCCAAGCGGAGC
>CAZURX010000160.1:0-2612 GCA_964623015.1 uncultured Candidatus Peribacteria bacterium | reverse complement strand
ACAAGGCCGGCGCCATCCTCGGCCCCTTGGGCGCCTACTGGCTCCTCAACCACTACGGCCAAAACGCCGACACCTTCAAGACCCTTTTCTACGTGGCGCTCGTGCCTGCGGCCATCGCGGTGCTGGTGTTGTTCTTTGTGCCCGAAAAGCCCGCGCAGCCGACCGAGCGGGAAAACATCTTCAAGGCCTACAAGACCCTTGGCCCAGGCTTCAAGCATTATCTTCGCACCGCGGGAATCTTCTCGCTCGCCTATTTCAGCTTCAGCTTCCTTTTGCTCAAGGCCTACCAGATCGGTTTCGCGGTCAAGGATGTGACCCTGCTGTACGCCCTGTTCAACGTCTCGTTCGTTATTTTGGCCCCGCTCCTCGGCAAATTGGGCGACCGGATCGGCCGGCGGTTCATCATCGGACTTGAATACGTTTTGTACACGGCCATGTGCGTGGGGTTTGTGTTCGCCACGGCGCATTGGCACATCGTGATCCTCTTCCTCCTGTTCGGCGTTTTCTACGCCATCGACGAAAGCCAGAGCAAAGCCTTCATCACCGACCTTGAACAGCACAAGCGCGGGACCGCCATCGGCGTGTACAACTTCATCCTCGGGCTCATCTATTTGCCTGCCTCGGTGATCGCGGGGTATTTGTGGAAAATCAACCCGAACTACGCCTTCGAGTTCGGCGCGGTGGTGTCGCTGGCGGCGTTGATTTTCTTTTTTTCCAAAAAAATCAAAACGGCCGAAAATCCGTCCTGAGCAGGCTTTAATCGATCTGCCCCACGATCACCACGTAATTCCTGCCGTACTTCTTGGCGCACTTCGGGCAGGTGGTGTACCACAAATACATCTTCTTGAGCGCATAACCCCGTTTGGTCGCATCGGCCCCAAAATCCCGGATCCATTTTCCCGTTTCCTTGAAAGGACCCTCGTACACCTTGCTGAAATAGTTCCCACTTAAAGTGACATTTTTCGCGCCGGGAACCTCCTTGTCCACGGCCACATTGAGATCCATGCTCCATTTCGAGGTGTGGTCGGATAGGCACATCCAATCCAGGCATTTCGCGCCAGACGCCTCCACTCGCTTCATCATTTTTGTGATGACGCCCCCGAAATTGATGGGCATGTAAAAGAGGGTGAACACGCTATCCCTGATGAATTTCTTTTTGTTCCACTCGAATGTCTTGCCATCCCATGGCGCGGGATCGAACTTGGGGCAGCAGGTTGTTTTTTTATCTCGATCGTTCATATTGAACAAATTTTTTATACATAAATAACTGAATGCCTCACAACGGCCGATACCCCGCCTTGAGCAAATTCTCGATCGGCAAAAAACGAGGACTTGGCATCCTGCCCCACTCGACCCATTCCCATCCGTCGCATTTGTCCGGCTCCATGACCACGGGTTCGCCGGACTTCCAATCCGCCAACATGAAAATCGTGATGTAGTGCTTTCCCTCCTTTTCAAAAATGTCGTTGGTCACGGTCCCAAACCGGACATTCACAATCCCGATCCCCGCCTCCTCAAGCGTTTCCCTCTTGGCGCACTCTTCCCAGCTTTCGCCAAACTCCAAGTGCCCGCCCGGAAAACTCCACGTTCCGTCGCCATGGGCGTTTTTGCGCTGGTGCATGAGCACACGGCCGTCTTTAATGACAATGGCCGCAATGCCGACTTTTGGGAATTGATCCATATGTGCCTATTAGTCTTTCAGTTCCACCTCGATTCCGCCGATCAACTTGGCAATCAGATTGTAAAGCTTCGCACCGACAGCCCCCATCACAAACCCCATCAGGCCATAGGCAACAGGGAACACCAAAATCATGACCGGACCGAAGGCGCTCAATATTTGGGCCTCGGGCGTTTCGGCCGAAAATCCGCCCATCAGAAAAGCTTGTGTCATGTACATAACCCCGCCCAAAAGCAGTCCGACGGCCGCCATCATCACGCCCTGGAACTTGGCCAGGGAAAGGACGTCGATCCGTTTTAGCGTTTTCATTGCCATAAAATTTTGGTTAAAAAATTATTTGGTCGTGAATCATTCCTCAGACTCCAAAAAAATACGCCCCCCAAAGCCGCCCCTGGACTTCAACCGATTTTCCCTCACGTCCTCAATGGTGCCCCAGTCCAATTTAAAGGCTTCGGCTATCGCACTGACGACCTCGGTGACATCCCCGATCTCCTTGACCAACCCCGTGAGATCCCCCCTTGCCTCCAACGCCTCCTTCGCCTCCTCCACCAATTTCTCCAAAAGCGCCGACTTGTATTCGTCGTCGTTCGCCAGAATCCGAGCCTTGGGCTTTGCGCCATTGGCCCTCATGATCTCGGGAATCTTGTCACGGACCAGTTTGTTGTAGGTTTTCATAAAAGTCTCAAAAAGGATTGTTTACGCAAAAATCGATTGCTATCAAAAAGAAATTCCGCTAAGAATAATAAAGCCTTTTGTGGCATAAGTAAAAAAATACGGAGAGATCGCATAGTTGGTCTAGTGCGCCCGCTTGGAAGGCGGGTTCCCGGTTTATATCGGGACGAGGGTTCGAATCCCTCTCTCTCCGCCACTTAGAACGTAAAAACCGCTCCCCGCAGCTTCGTGCGGGACAGGTCGGTTTTCACGGGCTTTCCCG
>CAZURX010000159.1:0-2625 GCA_964623015.1 uncultured Candidatus Peribacteria bacterium | reverse complement strand
ATGAGGAAGGATGGCGTCTTGTGCGACGCGCAGGCCAATCTGGACGGAGAATGCCCGAACCCGAACGGCTCAAACCCGCCCGCCCCGATTGTGCAGCCTGTGAATCCTGAGGCGAATATCCGCGTCACGACCCCCCTACCGAACGAAACGGTCGGTTCACCATTCACCATCAGGGGCGAGGCCCGCGTGTTCGAAAACCAGTTCAATTGGAAGCTTAAGGGTGCCAACGGGTCAACGCTATCAGAGGGGACTGGTTATGCCAACGCCCCCGACATGGGCCTATTCGGGCCCTTTGAAATTGAGGTGAAATACGGCCTTTCCATGGAATCCGCAGGCACAATAGAGGTATTCGATTATTCGGCCAAGGACGGCGCAGTCCAGGATCTCGTATCAATCCCCGTTCGCCTGAGATCGGCGCCGATCGCTGAGGAAAAACCAATAATCCCCGGCGCGGACGAAATCGCGATCAAGCTTTTCTTCGCGAACAACAATCTCGACCCCGCGGTGACCTGTGAAAAGGTGTTCCCCGCCGAACGGGTCGTGCCCAAGGCCCAAACCATGGCCCGCGTCGCCATCGAGGAACTGCTCAAGGGGCCCACGGAGGCCGAGAAGGCCCAAGGTTTCGAAACCGTCATCAACCCCGGCGTCAAAATCAACCGTTTGGTGATTGTCGACGGCGTGGCCCAAGTGGATTTTGACGCGCAGATGGAATATCAGATGGGCGGCTCCTGCCGCGTGGGCCTGATCCGAAGGCAGATCGAGGAGACTCTGAAGCAATTCCCCACCGTGAAGGAGGTGGTGATATCCATCGAAGGTCGCACCGAGGATATTTTGCAGCCTTAAAGCCAATGGGGGCTCCAATTGGGGCTCCCGTTGAAGCTCCAATGGAGGTCCACTTGGTGCTCCAATGGATAAATTTAGATAAGTTCGTTCCACCTACCGGAGCCCCCACCGGACACCCATCGGAGCCCCTATTGGAGCACTTATTGGAGCACCTATTGGAATCTAAAAATTCAGCTTCCTCCTGAAAAACTTCGCGAACTCCATGTACACCATGGAAAGCGACGCGGTGCCGATGCAAATCAGCCAGTCCTTTGGCGAAAGCGGAACCAGGCTGAAGACCGATTGCAGAAAGGGGTGGTACATGGTGATCCCCGTGGCGCCGAGGACCACGACGATGGCAAACAACAGGAAGCGGTTATCCCGCACCCCGATGGTGAAGATGGATTCGCGCAGGGAGCGAAAATTATAGGTGTCGAACAGCATCATGGCGACAATGGTCGAGAAAACCATGGTGCGGGCGTATTCAACGTTCTGGTCCGGATTGTTGACCAAAAAGACGATAAACGCGATGAGCGCCATCACCAGCGCCATGCCGAACACCAAAAAGGCGTTCCCTCGGCCCAGAATCGGCTCATCGGGAACGCGCGGTTTGCGCACCATGATGTTGCCGTAGGCGCTATCCATGCCCAAGCCAATGGCGGGCAGCTGCTCGTCGAACACGTTGATCAGAAGGATCTGGAGGGCGATAAGGGGCAAATGGTCGAAGCTGAAAAAGAGGATGCCCAGGAAAATCAAAATGACCTCGGTGAAGTTCCGGCTGATGAGGTACGAGGTGAACTTCTCGATATTGTTATAAATGAGCCGCCCCTCTTTCACCGCCTCCACGATGGTGGCGAAGTGGTCGTCCTGCAAAATCATCTCGGACGCCTCCTTGGTCACATCCGTCCCCTTGATGCCCATGGCGATGCCGATATCGGCCTTCTTGAGCGCGGGCGCGTCGTTCACGCCGTCTCCCGTCATGGCCACGATGTGCCCCATTCGCTTGAGTGCGTCCACGATGCGTAGTTTGTGTTCCGAATGAGTCCGCGCGAACACGCGGGTGGTTTTCACCAATTTGTCCAGCTCGTGGTCGCTCAGGCCGTCGAGCGATTTGCCCAAGGCCACCTCCTTTTCGCCGCCGTCCACCAGCCCGATCTGCTTGGCGATGGCGAGGGCGGTGTGCTCGTTGTCCCCCGTGATCATCTTCACCTCGATGCCGGCCTTGGCGCAGGTCTGCAGGGCGCCTTTCACTTCGGGGCGTGGCGGGTCGCTCATGCCGACCAGCCCCAGAAAGACCAAATCGCCCTCGACCCCTTCCGTGGGCAGGGAATCGGACTTCACGATTTTCATGGCCAGCGCGAGCACGCGTAGCGACCGACGGGCAAACTTGTGGTTGGCCTCAATCGCCGCTTCGATGTCCGCGGGGGTCATGGGATGATTTTCACCCTCTTTCTCGTAAAAGGCGCATCGACTCAAGACCTCCTCGGGGGCGCCTTTGGTGACAATCCAAAAGCCGTCCGCGTGCTTGTGGATCGTGCTCATCATCTTGCGTTCCGAAGTGAACAGAATCTCCTCGACACGGGGATATTGTCGCTCCGCGGCTTCCTTGCGAAGTCCGGCCTTGCCCGCCAAGGTGAGAAGCGCCACCTCGGTTGGATCCCCCACGGGCTCGTAATGCCCTTTTTCCGATTCGACCAGGCTGGAGTTGTTGGAAAGGACGGCACACTTGAAAAGATTGGCCGCGGCAGGAAACTTCTTCTGGCTCTTGCCATCGAATTTGAACACCCCCTCCGGCTTGTAGCC
>CAZURX010000158.1:0-2676 GCA_964623015.1 uncultured Candidatus Peribacteria bacterium | reverse complement strand
ATTTATCCCAATAGTTAGGAATCTTCACCTGCGCATAAGCATGGCCGGGGATAAAAACCAGCCGAGCCTCGTTGCCGATCGCCTTTTGAAGGGCCGAGACGAGCACCGCCATATCCTCGCAATCCGCGCCTCCTGTTTTTAAAACGACCAGCGGGTTTTCCAGCTCGTCATGGAATTGCGGATCGGGAACATAGGTGATCTGGTCGCGGACAAAATAGAAAAGGGCTTTGGTTTGGCATACGCTGTCTCCGGATTTGAAGGAGCGCCCGGGCTTGGGCTCGAGGGTGCCGATGAAATTGGCGATCTGCTTGATGGGCTTGAGGGTCTCGTCCAAAACCTGCCGGACTTCCTCGGGCCGATGGGAACCAAAAGGATCATCCGATTGGTTTGGCAAAAAAGCCTGAACATCGGCCAAAGCCACATTCATGTCGGGCGAAGGGTGAATTAGGTAAAAATAGCCCTGGAGCGAAAGCAGCAAAAGGCAAACCGCCAAAAACGCGGCCAAAAACCGCAAAAAAACGGATTGGCCTTGCGGCCTGTGCGTTTCATCGAAATCCTCCAGCTCGTCGTCGAATTCGGGGTTCATGGTCCAAAAGGAAATATGATCCCATTATAACCTTTTCCGGAAGTGGAGATAGGAAATTAGGCCAACTGGTGGATTTTGGCCCGTTCCGCCAAAAAACGAGCGGCGGTGTCGACCAAAGATCTGTATTCAGGATCCTCAAAGAAGGATTTTTCAATTCTTCCTGGAATCTCGTCGTTGATATAGCGCTCGTTGCAGAAAAGAACGGCGTTTGCCAAGCGTAGTGGGGTTTTCTTGTTCGGGTTGGTGGTCACGTCAATCTTGAAATCGGCCAAAACCTTGGATCGTTCCGTGTCGTAGACCTCGACCCAGCAATCGAAGCTTCCAGCGTAGTCCAAAAGAGTGTCCTTGGCGGAAAAGAACCGAAGCTCATAGCGTCCGTCCTCCAAGTCGCTCAGCCCTCCCATGGCCTCGTCTAAGTCGGCAAGCAGATTCTTGCCAAAACGTCCTTTGGGATTGGCGGGGTTTTTCTCTGCCTGGTCTTTCCTGACCTTTTCCATTTCGGAGGGGAGTATACGAACCAATTGGTCTCGCACGCCATTGATGCTGGATCGAAAAACCTCCTGCTGAAATGCCTTTTCGGAAACAGGATGGGCAACTTCGCCGACCAAAACTTTCTCAATGTTTTTTCCTTCATGCATGCTCAGCCCCATAAACAAAAAGCTAAAATAATAAATCTTATTATTATAGCTTAAAATTTAAGCTTTGGCTAGTGTTTTATTAGGCTTTCAGGGTGGCGATCAAGGTCCTTCGCAGGTGCTCAGAAAGCTGAACGAACTGCTCACTAGACTTAATGATCCTGAAATAATCTCGACAGTTTTCGGGAGAAATGAGCATGGAGACCTCTCCGCCAAAAACAGCGCTGGTAATTAGGCCTCGAGACGAAATGCAAAGACGGAGACTGTTGCCAGACCCCTCAAGGCGCACCAGGCGAAGGACAGGATTCCCTTCCCCTTCCAGGGCTTTTTCTTCAATAATGGTCGAATTCTCGTTCTCCGATTTGGACATAAAAATGGAAAATAGATATTATTCTAGACCTTATAAAGAATTTGTCAATGATTTTGAGAAAATGGGATTTTCCCTGCTTCTTGCCAAGCCATAGGGTTCAAGTAAGATGGAAAGGCAAAAAAATGCCCCTCAAATATTGCATCCAAACCTACGGCTGCCAGATGAACGCCTCCGACACAGAGCGGATTGTGACCGTGCTCCAAAAAATGGGGTATAGGCCGTGCAAAACATTCAAAGAGGCGGATCTGATCATCCTGAACACCTGCTCGGTGAAGCAGAAGTCGGAAGACCGTATCTATGGCTACGGGAAGCAGTTTCGGGAGCTCAAGGAGAAAAATCCGCGATTGGCCATTGGCATCACCGGTTGCGTGATTCGCAAGGCGTCCGGCCTGCGCTACGAATGCGAGGAGGAAATTTTCAGGACCATGGACGATGTGGACTTCGTTTTCCGAATCAAGGATCTGATGATGTTGCCCGAAATGCTCAAAAAGCTCCACAAGATCAAGGGTGCCGAAGAGACCAAGGATCTTCTCAGCTATTTTCACATCGATCCGACCATCGGGAACATCTCGCAGGTTTTCATCCCCATTGGGAGTGGATGCAACAATTTCTGCGCCTACTGCATTGTGCCCTACGCCCGTGGCCGGGAGGAATGCCGTTCAATGGCCGAAATCCTGGACGAGGTGAAAAAGGCGGCCAAGCGAGGGGCCAAGGAGATCAACTTGGTGGGCCAAAACGTGAACACCTACAAGCCATCGGATGCGGATCCAAAAAACAAAGAATCGCCTTTTGCGCAGCTGCTACGCAAGATCGATGCGGTAAAAGGGGTGGATCGCCTACGTTACTACACCGTGCACCCCAAGGACATGACGGACGACATCATCGAATTGTACGGAACGCTCCGCACCATGACACCCCATCTGCATTTGCCGGTCCAATCGGGATCGAATTCGGTGCTCAAGCGTATGAACCGCCTGTATACCGTGGAGCGATTCAAGGACCTGGTGGCCAAAATGCGCAAAAGGATCCCCCGCATGTCCATCAGCACCGACATCATCGTGGGCTTCTGCGGGGAGACCGAGGAG
>CAZURX010000157.1:1405-2712 GCA_964623015.1 uncultured Candidatus Peribacteria bacterium | reverse complement strand
GACCGAGACCCTCGACGCCATCAACATGGCCCACGACGCCAAATTCACGGCCATCACCTCGCACCGCAGTGGCGAAACCGAGGACACGACCATCGCCGACCTCGTCGTTGGCATGGCCACGGGGCAAATCAAGACCGGCTCGTTGTGCCGCACCGACCGAGTCTGCAAATACAACCAGCTTTTGAGGATCGAGGAACGTTTGGGATCCAAGGCGAAATACCAAGGGGCAATCCGTTAGATTCTAAATCCTAGGCTCTAGGGTCTAAACATAATCTAGGATCCAAAATCCAAATTCCAGAGCGCAAACTGAAACCGTAAATCGATCTATAATGGTAAGGTTGTTTGGATTGTCTGGTTTCTGGATTCTGGATTTTGGGGTCTGCTTAGAATTTCGTGCCTAGGATTTAGGATTTTGAGTTTCATGGTACGTCATTATTAAAAAATAATCCTTCAAATGTGCAATCTGGTTTCTCTCCGCCCCGTTGTAGGAAACCTGACTCAGTGATAAAATCTCACCGCGTTTTTTATTCATAAGAAACATTGCCATGAAAATCAAAAGCCGATTGTTGAAGATCAGTTTTTTGGGGGCTGCCTCAATTCTGATGCTGACAGCTTGCAACAGCTTCAGTCCCGAATCGCCAAAGGACGTGGTCCAAAAGTTCAAGGAGACGCTTCGCGACGTGAAGGCGGCGGATATTCAGGCGGATGCCGTGATGAGCAGCGCCGATGAAAAAGACAATATGAAATTGAATATCGGCGTGGGTGCCAAATTTGACCGAAGGGGGGATGATCGCAAAGGCGATCTCCGGCTAAAGTTGGGCGGAAACTTGGTGGCGGCCGGAAAGACATTGGATGGAAATGTGGATGTGGACATTCGGACTATCGGGGACGCCTTTTATTTTAATATCGCCAAGTTGGAGTCGAGTGATTCGGCCATGGCGAAATATAAGGAGATGATTGAGGGGTATCGCAACAAATGGCTTCATCTTTCCAATGATTTTGTGCCCGAAAGCCTAAAACAATTCCAAAAGAAGGACGAGAAGGCCTTGGCACGGGAAAAACAGCTCAAGGATCTTTTCGTGAACACGAACCTGTTCGAGGTCAACAAGGAATTTGGAGTGGAAAGCCTCAATGGGAAAAAGGTTTACCATTATGGCATCAAGGTGAACGAGGAGGGTTTCAAGGAATATACCCGCAAGGCCGCCCAGGTGGATGGCCGCGAGATGTCCGATGCTGAGGTTGAGCAGGCGGCTGTCTTTGTCAAATCCATTGGCAATATCGAGTTATGGATCGGTGCCAACGATTAT
>CAZURX010000157.1:0-1381 GCA_964623015.1 uncultured Candidatus Peribacteria bacterium | reverse complement strand
AGGAAGGGGGGGTCAAATCCGACTTGTCCATCAATTATGTGGGCAACAGCTACAATGCCGATCCCAAGATCGCTTCTCCTGAAAATTCCGAGGAATTCAATCCGATCACTCTCATGATGCAGTTGCAAATGTTAAATCCCGCTGAGGAGATTCAGCCCGATATAGAAGAGGGTATAACCCCGTCCTCTGAAACGGAGAAGAAATAGTTGGAAATTCGAAAGGTCTCCTTCTTGCCCTGTGTCGATTCTGGCACGGGGAAAGATGGAGACTTTTTTAGTGGAGAGGGTTAGGTGCCTGTTTTTTTGAGGGTGTCGCGAAATTTGGCTATCTCCTTTTCCAGATGATCCCTCAAGGTGTTGATTTGGGTCTCATCCAGTCGCAAATCGGTCCGCTCCGGAATCAGAGCGCCATCCGTTGCCACCAATTTCAAAAGGCCTGCCTCGCAAAGGGGTTGGCGTAGCGGCTCATCGTCCTCACGCAGAATAATATTGTCTCCTGCATTGTGTTGGGCGATGCGGGCCAGGAGATCGCGGAGGCTGAACTTTCGGCGTCGGCGATCCAGACCGAGGGCGCGGCATTCGTCTTCGACCCCTTTCTCTTTCATGAGATAGGGCAGGGGCCGTTCACTTTTAGGGTGGGGTGACATGGTTTATAAGGAAGTTATAAGTATATATAATACAACTTTTTTATATTTAAGCAAGTAATTCTTGTACCTCGCTTGAATTTGCGATACACTAACATTAAAATAAAAAAATCAAAATGAAATCAATCCTGTTTGTCTATGCGAGCGTTGGCGGCAACACGCAGATGGCCGTGGAGGCGGTGGCCAGCCTTTTGGAGGCGAAAAAATTCAAGGTCGCCCTTCGCCATGCCGAACTTTGTGAGCCAAACGAGCTTTTGGGATTCGATGTCTGTGTCCTCGCCAGTCCGACCTATGGGCATGGGCTTTTGGAGACCGCCATGATCGGTTTTGTCGAAAGGATGAGGGGGTTGAGGCTGAAGGGGAAACCTTGCGCCGTCATCGCCTTGGGCGACCCTAAATACGAAGCCCAGTACCATCTGGAGGCCGCGCCGCTATTGGAAAAGGCTCTCGCCGAGGCGGGCGGAAAACTCATTGTGCCCGCGCTCCGCGTCAGCGGTTCCCCGGTCAGGCACCTGAAGGGGCTGATTCCCGCTTGGGCGAAACAGCTCGAGAAAGCGCTTCGCTAATTTACAAATTTTCAAATTTACGAATTTACAAATTAATTTTTAAAATTTCAATGTCTAATTTCCAGGCAACTTATTGAAAATTAAAAAATTAAACATTGTAAATTTATTGAAAATTGCAAAATTCGTAAATTGTAAATTTAATAGATATGGAAATGCAAAAAAAGACATTGGG
>CAZURX010000156.1:0-2718 GCA_964623015.1 uncultured Candidatus Peribacteria bacterium | reverse complement strand
CTAAACCCACGCTTCTCAAGAATGGTTTTGATATTCCACAGCGTTGTGACCACCCCGTTGATGGGTTTTTTTGCCCAAACATCTGTGATGATAGCCACAGTTTTCATGGTTTGAGGGTTTTGCGCCGCATCCATACCGACAAAATGATCACCAATAGGACGAGCGAAACCAGCGCCCCGACGTAAAAAATATTGTTGATTTCGCGGTAGCTTTTTCCGAAAAAATAGCCAATCAGAATCAGGAGCGGGATTTTCACGCAGCTCCCTAAGGTGCTCACCCAGAAAAATCGGATGAAGGGCATTTTTGCCGCCCCCGCCCCCATCAGGATCGCCGCCCCATAGGCCTGGGTTTTTCCGAAGATCAGCGTCTTGGCGCCATGGTTTTTGAAGTGGTTTTCCAGCCCGATCAGATGCCCCTCCATTTTTTTGATGAGCCCCTTGGACCACCCCATGATCGGCCTTCCCCCATATTTTCCGACCAGATAGTAAAAGGCGTCCCCCGCGATATCGCCCAAGAGCAATGCACTAAATGTGGGAACATCCTTCAAAAATCCTTCCGCGATCATCAGTCCCGCGATCACGGCGACCATAGGTCCCTCGACCGCCGCCAAGGGAAAAATAACAAAGTAACCGTACAGGTGAATCCAAGCTTGAACTTGGTCCAAAAATTCCATAGTTCATTTTCTATTTACCCAAAATGGGTGAGCCTATTATAGTCTAAAATCAGTCACAATGGTAATGTCTTGGGTCATCCATTGTGATAGTATAAGGGGGTCCGATCGTGGGCCGAATCGTGGCTCGGACTGCGAATTTGAGCTTCAACTTTTTAAATTATGATCCAAGTCACCGAACTCACCAAAAGATTTGGCCAGTTCACCGCGGTCGACCACATCTCCTTTGATGTGAAAAAGGGCAAGATTTTTGCTTTTTTGGGGCCCAACGGCGCGGGCAAGACCACTACCATCAAGATGCTGACTACCCTGCTCAAGCCCACGGACGGAAAGATCTGGATGAACGGAGTCGATCCGACCCAAAACCAGCACGAGGCGCGCCGTTCGTTCGGCATCGTGTTCCAGGATCCAAGCCTGGACGACGAGCTGACCGCTCTCGAGAACATGGAATTCCATGGGGTTTTGTACGGCGTCCCCCGGAAATTGCTCAAGAAACGCGTCGAGGATTTGCTCAAATTCGTGGAGCTGTGGGATCGCAAGGACGATCTGGTGAAACATTTTTCGGGTGGCATGAAACGCCGGCTCGAAATTGCCCGCGGATTGATCCACCACCCCAAGATTTTGTTTTTGGACGAGCCGACCCTGGGGCTGGACCCGCAGACCCGCAATCATATTTGGACGTATATCCAGAACCTCAACCAGAAAGAGGGGATGACGATATTCTTCACCACCCACTACATGGAGGAGGCCAACAAGGTGGCCCACCAGATCGCGATCATCGATCACGGAAAAATCATGATCCAGGGCACCTCGAAGGCGCTTCAGGAAAAGACGAACACCAACACCCTGGAGGAGGCGTTCTTGTCGCTAACCGGCAAAGAAATCCGCGACGAGGAAGTCGGGTCGAAAGACCAATTGAGAATGCGACATCGGCTGTGGACAAGACGATAAACTAATTAACATTTCACCATTTTTCATTTTACATTTCTGATTCCATTTTTGAACCAAAATCATTAATAAAATATTTACCAAAATTGTAAAATGTGAAATCTAAAATGGAAAAATTATGAGCACCATCTATATCCTCTGGCTGCGCCAGCTCAAACGCTACGTCCGCTCCAAGGCCCGCATGATCGGGTCGCTGGGCCAACCCCTGCTGTTTTTGGTGGCCTTGGGCTTTGGCTTCGGTCCCATTTACCAAAAGGCCGGAGGCGGAAATTACCTCCAATTCTTGGCTCCCGGTGTCATCGCCATGGGAATCCTGTTCACCAGCGTCTTCATGGGGATCGAGATCATTTGGGACCGCCAATTCGGCTTTTTGAAAGAGACGCTGGTCGCGCCCGTCTCGCGCGTGAACATCATGATCGGCCGCACATTGGGTGGGGCCACGGTGGCCACAATCCAAGGCATCATCGTTTTCCTCATGTCCTTGGCGATCGGCTTTCGCCCCACCAGCTGGTTGGCCTTTCCCGTCGCTGTCCTTTTCATGTTCTTGGTTGCGGTTTTGTTCACGGCTTTGGGCACCGCCATCGCTTCGTTCATGGAAGACATGCACGGGTTCCAGTTGATCGTGAATTTTCTCATCATGCCCCTATTTTTCCTGTCCGGCTCGCTTTTCCCGCTTGACAATTTGCCCAAGGCCATGGCCATCGTCTCGCGCCTGGATCCACTTTCCTACGGGATCGACGGACTGCGGGCCACGCTGGTGGGCAGTGCCCATTTCGGCATTTCGCTCGACCTCCTCGTTTTGGGTGTTTTGGTGGCGTTTATGATGGCGCTTGGAGGATATCTATTTTCGAAAATCCAAATATAGGGTTACGAAAATTTTTATCTTCAATTGTTTGCCCTTCATCCTCTTGGGTGCATATTTCCGTTTGTATTCCTTCAAAGCCGCTCGCCGCGGCCGACAGCCGCTTTTGTCCGGTTCATCCTTCGTAGTATTTACTACGGAGAACGGGTCAAAAGCGGCAGGAAAAGCCGCCCAATTGGGCAAGCCTTGCCCCCTCAAATTCCCTTCGCGAATTTCTCGGGGTCATCCTCGCTCCGCT
>CAZURX010000155.1:0-2771 GCA_964623015.1 uncultured Candidatus Peribacteria bacterium | reverse complement strand
GCGGATATAAGGCGGGTGATGATTTGCTGGCAACGAGGAGGCCCCAGGCGACCAGCATGAAAACGAGATTGAGCAATGCAAACGCCACGCTGCCGAGAGCCGCGTATTTTTCCATCAGGGTCCGGATGTTTTCCGCGGAATCCATGCCGTACACGCGGATGGAGGGCACGGCCTCGTTGGCCGCCTGGAAGGCCTCGGCCACGCCGGATTTGTGGAGATAGAAAATTGCGATGTAGGCCACGGCGAAGACCAAGGCCGAAAGCGGAATGAGCTTGGCGGATTGGAAAAAATTTTTGGATGTCATGGGGATAGGGTTAGTTTTGCTTATCGCTTACCGCTTACCGCTAGTTTTCTCCAACGCCTCGTAAAGCGCCTCCTCCATGACCTCGATGGGAGCCTCCTGGCCGAAAAACAATTCGAACTGGCGAAGGGTCGAGAACAAAAGCACGCGGTCGCCGCCAACAATCTGCGCCCCGATCTCCTCGGCTTCGTCCAGCAGTTTGGTGCGGATAGGATTCTGCGAAAGGTCCATGACCACGGAATGCGAGGGGATTTGGTCCTGCGAAAGGGGTGTCTCGTCTGTTTTCGGGAACGCGCCAGAGGGCGAGGTGTTCACGAGGATGTCGAATTGCTCCGCCTCCACGTCCTTGTGCTCGATGGAATTGAGGTCGAATTCCTTGGCCAGCATTTCGGCTTTTTCGGCGTCCAGGTCCATCACAAACACCTCGGCCCCGAATTCCTTCAAACTGTAGGCGATGCCCCGACCCGTGGCGCCGGCTCCGATCACCAGGACCCGTTTGCCCGGAATGTGGGTTTTTTCCTGTAGGGCCTGGAGCGCGCCGATGGATTCGGTGTTGTAGCCGATGAGTGTGCTTTTTTCGTTCATTACGGCGTTCAGCTCGCCCACGATTTTGGCCAGCGGGTCGTAGTGGTCCATGTACATCATGATGTCCTCCTTGAACGGCGCGGCCACCGCGAATCCGCTGATCAAATTCAGGTCGGTCTCGTAGCAGAAATTGGCCAGCGACTCCTCGTCCTGCAAATCCAGCTCGAAAGGTTTGAAGGTGGCCTCGATCCCCGTGTGCGAAAGCCCGGCGTTCATCAGGGCGACCGTCAGGTTGTTTTTCAGCGGATTGCCGACGATTCCGAAAGTTTTTAACATGCGGTAAGCGATAAACGTTAAGCGGTAAGCCAAGCGCCTAATGGAGAAGGCCCTTTTGCGACTTGATCCAGCCACATAATACTTTACCTGTTTCGTTCTGCAAATGTTCGATCGCAATAAAAGCCGCACCGTCTAAATAACCCAAGTCATGGGCTAGCATGGTTTGGCATTTCAGCTCTTCCAAGGATGCCTCTGAGTAATTATAGAATTGGAGTCCGTCTTTTAGGCTCGCCCGTCGGAATCCCTCTGCGATATTGGAAATAACTGAGACGGAAGCCCGCCTCAATTGAGATTTTAGTCCAAACTCTTCGCTGCGAGGAAAGAGTGTAGTTATTTTGTAGATGTTGAGGCACAACTCATAACCTTTTTTCCACGCCACAATTTCTTTAAATGTTTTCATAAAATTCCTCTTAATACAAAATATTCGCTTACTGCTTACTGCTTACCGCTCAATCATTCTTCCCAAAGTTTTCTCTTATCAAGCTTATTCTCCCCGATCTTTTTCGTTACCACATCGATGATTCCCTCGTATGGCAGGATTTCCTGGCTGCCCTTGGTCATGTCGCGCAGAATAATGGTGTCCTCCTGCACCTCGATCTGCCCCATGATGAGGGCGTATTTGGCCTGGTGTCGGTCGGCCACGCGCATCTGGGATTTGATGGAATCCTTGCCCATGGAACCCACGGCGTTGATGCCGCGCTCGCGCAGGGCGTTGAGCAGCGTGAGGGATCGCTTTTTGGCGATCTGCCCCAGTTGGGCCACGAACACATGCACCGCGTCCTTGTTGGGGGGGCGGATGCCCGCCTCCTTCATGTAGTCAATGGTGCGCTCCATGCCGGCTGCGTATCCGATGGCCGGGGTGGCTTGCCCACCCATCAGTTCCACCATTCCGTCGTAGCGCCCGCCGCCGCCCGTGGCATTTTGCGCGCCTTCGCTCTTGCTCCAGAATTCGAACACCGTGCGGGTGTAGTAGTCGAGCCCGCGAACCAAGTGCGAATTTTCCACAAAGGGAACCTTGAGTTCGGTCAGGTATTCCTTGAGCAGGGCGTAGTGTTCCTTGCAGTCGGCGTCGATGGCGTTCTCGAATTTGGGCGCCATGGAGGCGAGGATCACGCAATCCTCCTCCTTGCAGTCGAGGAGGCGCAGGGGGTTTCGGTGCAGGCGTTGCTGGCAGTTCTCGCACAGGCTCCGCTCCTTGCCGGTGTAGTAGTTGAGGAGGTCGTCCTTGTACTTCTTGCGGCAATCGGGGCACCCGATCGTGTTGATCTGCAGGGTCAGCCGGTCCGCGATGCCCAGGTATTGGTTGATTTTGTTGGCCAAATAGATCACCTGCGCGTCCAAGGCGGGATCGGATTCGCCGATGACCTCGAAGCCGAACTGGTGAAATTGGCGGAAACGGCCCTTTTGGGGGCGGTCGTAGCGGAAGTGGGGTTCGATGTAGTACAGCTCCACGGGTTGGGGGAGCATGTGCATGGCGTGCTCGATGTACGCGCGCACCACGCCAGCGGTTCCTTCGGGTTTCAGGGCCACCTTGTCGTTTCCTTTGGTCTCGAACGTGTACATTTCCTTCTCCACGATGTCGGTCTGCTCTCCAATGGAACGGCGAAAC